>NZ_JAGQCR010000142.1:0-8093 GCF_024346295.1 Cyanobium sp. BA20m-14 | reverse complement strand
CTGGATCTGTTGCTGTGCGATCTTGGGTTAGCAGAGGTGAGAAGGTTGAGTTCTGCTCCCTTTCCTTCTGCGTTCATACGCCATAGTTATATCCATTCAGCAACTACCGCAAAGACCTGGAGCTCCTGGAGGATTTCCTGGAACACCCTGCGTGATCGGCTGCGCAGCCAGGGCGAGGCCTTCCTGCTGGGATCGCGGGACACCTTGCGGGACCGCCGTCTAACCAGCCATACCTACAACCTCGCCACAGCGGATGCCATTGCGGCGCAGATCATCGATTGCTACCTGCCATGTTTTCAGCAGCTACGCACCAGGCTGGAGCAACGGGTTCAGGAGGAGGCGCCATGACCATCCCGGCACAGCCGCAGGTTCAGGGCATCTGGCTATTCGGCTCGCGGATTGGACCTGCAGCGCTTGGCCGAGGCCGCTTAGGCCTCATTTCTGGCTAAGTTAGCTAAACAGAGGGTTGCTGATCGTGCAGGTCAACATGCTCGATGCCAAGAGCCAGCTCTCGTGCCAGCCCATGTGGATGCCGCTTTCAGTGAGGCTGTGGATCAACAGGTTGCACGGCTGTGTGGCAGCTGATGCGCCTGCTGCTCGACACCAGAGCCTCGCTGCTGGTGCGCTGCTTTTGCCTGTGCTGGATGGTCATGTGATTCAAACTGCCCAGCTCCCTCTGGTGCACCACGATTCTTTCGGCCACCTGTTGATTACCCAGGCCCAGGCCCAGGCCCAGGCCCAGGCCCAGGTCGAGAGTCTGATGGCGTTGTCATCGGACGCCCATTGGCCTGCTTACGACGTGCCACTGCGACGCCCTCGGCACTCCAGTACTGTTTTAGGTACTAAGCTTTAGGCTCCAGCGATCGCTGTGCCATGGATCAGCAGAACGCGCTCACCTCAGCTGAGCTCAAGCGTCGTGGGATTGCAGCGATTGAGCAGGCGCTGCAGCATGGACCAGTCCATTTGTTGAAGCGCAACCGATCGGCTGCTGTGGTGCTGAGTGAGCAGCACTACCGCCAGCTGCAGTTGCAGGCATCACGAGCTCCTGTGGCTGAAGCATCGGCGTTGCAGTGGCTGCTGGCCCTGCCGCCATCCACGAGCCCGCGCAGCAAGGCTGAGATCGATGCTGAGCTGGCAACTGAGCGCAGCTGGTGATTGCCTTCCTGGATGCCAGCGCACTGATCTATTTGGTGGATGGTGAGGCCCGATGGGCCGAAGCCACCCAGGCAACCCTCCATCAGCTTGCTGTCGAGGCACCTGATCTCCCACTGGCCGTGAGCCGCCTCAGCCTGCTGGAGTGTCGTGTGGCTCCACTGCGGCGGGGTGATCAAGCCTGTTTGGATCGCTTTGAGGCGTTGTTTGCCCAGCCAGATCTGCTGGTTGTGGAGCTCAGCGCCTCTGTGGTGGAGCTGGCGACCCAATTGCGCGCCAACCATGGGCTGCGTACACCCGATGCCCTGCAGGCAGCTTGCTGCCTGCAACTGGGGCCTGATGCCGTGATGATCACGGGTGATGCCGGATTTCAGCGCGTCCAGGCTTTGCAGGTGCGCTTGATTGCCTGCGCCTGATGCCCTGCTCGACTTTGAGGGTCCGGCCGACCTGGCCGCCTGGCTGGCCGCCAACGGCTGAAGCGGGGCCTTCGCGTCATAGCCGATCTGCCAGATCTAAATCTGGGGCTGGCACTGGCCTGCCCCTCAATCCGCACCGAGGGTGATGAGAGTGCTGGCGTGAACGTTCTGCTCGCCACCAACGTGTTGCCTGAAACGATCAAATGGCTTATGGCGTGTTTGAGCAGCCAGCCAGCACGGAGACCTAATTGAAGGCCCCCCACCCGCTGCTGCATCAAGTCAGCCCACTGCCGCACCGCAATCGGCGCACTGGCTTAGCGGGCTGTGTATTTGGGGCTGACACCTGAGATCACCGTTCTGGAGGTGCTGGTGCATCTCAATCCTGATCAGTGAAGCCCAACTTGAAGCCCTGTTTGGCCAGGCCTAAAACTTGGGCTGTGGCCCTACATTAATGTCATTGACATCTCCTCGACTTCGCGGTGACTCCCATGGTTCAGGTCACGGCCAGGCTTCCCGACACCCTCGGCGCTGAGCTTGATGCAGCGGCACAGCAGCTCAACCGCTGCCGAGCCGACATCATTCGTCAGGCAATCGAGTACTACCTCGACGACATCGAGGATTTGCGCTGTGGGGTGGCAGCCCTGAAGGACCCTGCCGACCCTGTTCTCGACTGGCTTGAGGTGCGAGATGCGCTGCTCGCTGCGGATTAAACGTTCTGCGGCAAAGGCGTTGGCCGCGCTGCCGAAAGCTGACCGGGTGCGGCTGGTTGAGGCCATCAACCTGCTCTGCGACACCCCAGCCGCCGGCTCTGCCCTCAAGGGTGAATTTGAAGGACTGCGGCGGTTGCGTGTAGGGAACTACCGCGTTGTCTATGAATGGCAGCGCAGCGAACTGGTGATCCTGGTGGTGCGCATCGGCCATCGACGCGAGGTCTATCGCTGACCTGCCTCCAACAAGTGCACGCAGCCAGTGAACACCGACCGCTGGTACTACCGGGTCTTCCAGAGCGCCCCCGGGGATCGGCTCTACCGCTACTGCCTCGCAGAAGCCTTGCGGCTTTGAAGCCCTCGAGATCAAAGAGCTGAGCCAGCAGCCCAATCTCGACCCCCTTGCTCAACCTGCTCACCCTGCCGGTGCGGCCCGAGAGCGAACTGGCAGCTAGCAGTCAGCAGATCCTGGCCAGTCGCCCTGATTTAAAAACAGTTGTACTGCCTATGCCGGTACAAAAATTTCCTGAACTCACCACGGCTGTTTCTTGCAGCACGCTCAAATCATGGTGATAGCCGGCCTCCCCCGAGAAGAGATCCTCCATACCAGGGCGATACAGGATTGGCTGGCAGAAGGCCGCCAGGAAGGCGAAGCCCGCGGCGAAGCCAAGGTGACCCTCCGCCTCCTCAACCGCCGCTGCGGCCCACTTACTGGCGCCACCACCACCCAGATCCAGGCCCTACCGCTGGAGCCGCTGGAAGTCCTAGCCGATGCCCTGCTCGACTTCCAGGGCCCGGCTGACCTGGCCACCTGGCTGGCCGCCAACGGCTGAAGCGGGGCCTTGATTCGACTGTTCAAACTGCTGGACGCATCAGAGTCACAGCCGATCTGCCAGATCTAAATCTGTGGCTGGCACTGGCCTGCCCCCCAATCCGCCCCGAGGGTGGTGAGAGTACTGGCGTGACCGTTCTGCTCGCCACCAACGTGTTGCCTGAACCGATGCGGGAACAGCCGGATACCTGGCGCTACAAGCGGTCTCGCCATTTGACGCTAGGATCGCTTCAAATGACGTTGCTTGGACTGATTAGCTCATGGCTTCTGTGATCCCTGCCACAACGCACAAGGCGTCTCAGGAGGCTGATCTGAGCCAATCGTTCTGGCAGCGCGCTGCCGAGCTCGGCGCCCTGGATGAACAGCAGCGCTTGGATGCGATTGAGCAGGGCTGGAGCAGCAGCTGGCTGGCGGCCCTGCGCCAGCACCTGCACCTCAAGGCGGCGGATCTTGAGCCATTGCTGGCCCTCTCGGAGGCCACGATGGCCCGCCGCAGCCGCGAGCAGGCGGCGCTGGATCTTGTTTCCTCCGAAAGGCTGGACCGGCTGATGGAGGTATTGAGCCTTGCTTATGGCGTGTTTGAGCAGCCAGCCAGCACGGAGGTCTGGTTGAAGGCCCCCCACCCGCTGCTGCATCAAGCCAGCCCACTGCAGCACTGCCGCACCGCAATTGGAGCGGGACAGGTGCGGCGTCTGCTCCAAGCGCTGGAGCACGGCGCACCGGTGTGAGCGAGGGTGTGATTCGGGCCTGGCGGCTTAGCAAGGCTCGATACGCCGGCGATCTCACCGGCCAGGGAGCGGCGCGCGATGGCCAGCGCTGGAACCAATCAGGGCAGCGGGCTGTGTATTTGGGGCTGACACCCGAGATCACCGTTCTGGAGGTGCTGGTGCATCTCAATGGTGTGTTGATCGCGCCGTTGGTGCTCAGTGCCTACGAGGTGCCTGCTGGGTCGGGCCTGATCAGTGAAGCCGAACCTGAAGGCCTGCCAGCAGGCTGGAACGCGATCCCCCATGGCCAGGCCAGCGCCGTGTTTGGTGGCGACTGGCTGCGGGACGGAGGGCAGCTGGGCCTTCTGCTGCCCTCGGTGGTGGTGCCTCAGGCCCGCAACCTGCTGCTCAATCCGCTGCACCCGGCCATGCCGAAGGTGGCGCTGGTGCATCAGGAGCCGTTCCAACTGGATGAACGCTTGGCCTAAAAATAGGGCTTGCAATTGGCCCTTAGGTGGATCAAAAAGGGCTTCTCCACGAGCCGCCAGAAACACCAGCCCGAATAACCCAGTCAGCCGCCTGCCGCCAACGAGACCCCGAACCCACAAAGCCCCTCACGGGTCGCAGCCCGAACCTCAAGCCGCGGCTACCTTTTCGCCAGCAAGCGCCCGCAGCCAGTGAATACCGACCGCTGGTACTACCGGGTCTTCCAGAGCGCCCCCGATCTGATCCGCGCCCTCCTGCCCGGCTCAGCCGCCGCCGACAACCCGCTGGGCCTCGACCCCGGCGCCCCCGGCGATCGGCTCTATCGCTTTGAGGCGCTCGAGATCAAAGAGCTCAGCCACCGCCTCGATGGTGTTTTGTGGCCGCGCCAAAGCACTGGCTGCGCCGAAACCGGCAGCCCCGAGTTCCCCGTGGTGCTGCTGGAGGTGCAAATGCACCCCGACCAAGGCTTCCACCACCGCCTGGCAGCACAGACCTACCGCTTTCTGCAGCAGCAGCCCCAAGTGGAGCACTGGGCGGTGCTGGTGATCACGCCCCATAGCCGCCTCAAGCTCGGCCCCACCAAGGCGCTGCAGCTGTTCCTGCAGCAGGTGGTGTGGCTCAGCCTGGAGCATCTGAGCCAGCAGCCAGATCTCGACCCCCTGCTCAACTTGCTCACACTGCCGGTTAGGCCTGAGAGCGAGCTGGCGGCCAGCAGTCAGCAGATCCTGGCCAGTCGGCCTGATCTAGACACGGTTGTGCTGCCTATGCTTGTGCAACGTTTTCCCCAGCTCACCGAGGCAGAAATCATGGTGATTGCCGGCATCCCCCGGGAAGAAATCCGCCACACCCGGGCGGTACAGGACTGGCTTGCCGAGGGACGCCAGCAGGGCCGCCAGGAAGGCCGCCAGGAGGGCCGCCAGGAAGGCGAAGCCAAAGGGCGCCAGGAGGGCGAAGCGGCAGTCACCCTCCGCCTCCTCAACCGCCGCTGCGGCCCCATCAGCGAGCCCACTACCGCCCAGATCCAGGCCCTGCCGCTGGAGCAGCTGGAATCATTGGCCGACGCCCTGCTCGACTTCCAGTGCCCAGCCGACCTATCCGCCTGGCTGGCCGCCAACAGCTGAAGCAACACCTCTAAGGTTGTTTTTGAGCGTCCGGACTTAGCGTCGGCAACGCCGCCCACCAATCCATCGGCCGTGGCTGCCGCTGGAGAAAAGAGCTGATGGCGCTACCAGAGAAGCCTGCAGGGGAACGCCTGAAGCGCTGGATCCACGGTCACCAGGGTGAGCCTGGCCAGCTCAGCCTGGGCGGCCAGCAAACGATCAAAGGGGTCGCGGTGGGGCAGGGGGTAGCTGCCAGCATGCAGGCCCTGTTGCAGGGTGATCGGCAACAGCTGAAACCCTTGGGCTGCAAGCAACCCGGGCAGATCATCGAGCAATTCCCTGGCCGCTGGCAGCTTTCCCAGACGCACCTTGGTGGCGATCTCCCAACCGGAGGCGGCGCTCACAACGACCGCATTGGCGGGATCGCTGATGGCGGCGTATGCGGCAGGCGAGAGACGATCCGGCTCAGCCAGCCACCACAGGAGAGCATGGGTGTCCAGCAACAGCTGCGTCATCACGGGCAAGGTCAGAGGAGAGGCTGCTCCAAGGCAGCAAGCTCCTCCTCCGGCAGAGGTTCCAGCAGCAGCTCCGGTGCTGGCAGGGTGATGCTGCCAGCCAGGACTCCGGCCTGGCGGCGCGGGCGAGGCTGCTCGAGAGGCACCAAGCGCGCCCAGGGCTTGCCTCCTTTGGCCACAAGGATCGTTTCGCCGGCGTGGGCGGCATCGATCAGCCGAGAAAAGTGGGTTTTGGCCTCATGCACATTCACAACACGTTCAGCCATGGGGCCCGGGTCCATTGATCACCAACTTAGTCCACCTGTGGACCAAGTGGGAGGCATCGGCTGATGGCGGCACTCATCACCCCCGCCGACCGCATCTTCGTGGCGGGCCACCGCGGCATGGCGGGCAGCGCCATCTGCCGGGCGCTGCAGCGAGCGGGCTACAGCAACCTGCTCACGGCCAGCCGAGCCGAGCTGGATCTGGAAGATGGCCCAGCCGTGAAGCGCTGGTTTGAGCAGCTCCAACCCACGGTGGTGGTGCTGGCGGCGGCCAAGGTGGGCGGCATCCAGGCCAACAACACTTATCCGGCTGATTTCCTGCTCGATAACCTCAAGATCCAGACCAACGTGATCGAAACGGCCTGGCGCAGCGGCGTGCGGCGCCTGCTGTTTCTAGGCAGCAGCTGCATCTACCCCAAGTTCGCCGAGCAGCCGATCCGCGAGGAAGCACTGCTCACCGGGCCCCTGGAGCCCACCAACGAGTGGTATGCCATCGCCAAGATCACGGGCATCAAGCTGTGTGAGGCGCTGCGCCGGCAACACGGCTTTGATGCCATCAGCCTGTAGGCGAAGCCTTCTGCGAAGCAGTTGCCCACCAATCTGCATGGGCCGGGCGACAACTACCACCCCACCAACAGCCACGTGCTGCCAGCCCTGATCCGCCGCTTCCATGAAGCGGCCGAGCGCGGCGACGCTTGCGTGACTTGCTGGGGCAGCGGTACCCCCATGCGGGAATTCCTGCATGGGGATGATCTGGGCCAGGCCTGCGTGTTCGCTTTGGAGCATTGGCAGCCGGGACCGGAAGATCAGCAGTTACTCAATGTGGGAACGGGTGTGGATCTTACGATCCGCGAGCTTGCCGAAGCTGTGGCAGCTGCAACGGGCTTCCAGGGCGATATCCTTTGGGATACCAGCAAACCTGATGGCACCCCGAAGAAACAACTCGATATGAGCCGACTCTCAACACTCGGCTGGCAATCAAGAATCCAACTTGGCGATGGTTTACATACTACCGTGCAGGATTATTATAAAAGCTCTAAGTTCAATCAGCTAAGACTTTGATTGCACATTCCTTGATTGTGCGTTCATGCGCCGCTTCCCAAAAGTCTGAATCGCAGGGCAGGACTTTTCTAATTCTGTGCAGCAGCAGCGCTCGTCAATTGAACATGCCGGGCTCAAAATCGACGATCAAAGGAATAAGGCCTGGATTCGCATCTAGGCATATCCGTGATTACATTTAGCTAGTCAATGTATCATAGGCTCTCACAATTAGCGCTTTTCTTTAAGCACACTCCTCGCCTACAAAATGTTTTGCGTTTAGGTAGGCAAGGTGTCTGGAATTCTGCAGAATACATTTTCTTTCCTTTGCTGATGCTGGTGGCAACACCGGTATTTCTTCATAGCCTAGGAGCCAGACAATATGGACAATGGATGCTCTTGATCACTCTGGGAAGCCTGGGTGGATGGGCTGGCATGGGAATGGGAGCAGCCACTATTAGAGAAGTTGCTTCTGCTCATGGCAGAGGCGATCAGCATCGGGCAAGTGATTATATACGTGTTGCTTCCTTAATCGTTATTCTCGGCACTGTTTTTGTTGGACTACTGCTGATTTGTGCATTCGCGCTAGGAGCAAGCAGGATATTTTCTCAAATGGGTGATAGATCGGAGTTGTATCCGATCATTATTGGTGCGCCATTCTTGATCGCTTTTGATCAAATCGACAGCGTATTTTCAGGGGCGTTGCGTGGAGCAGAACGCTTCGGTATGGTTGCGCGCTTAGAGATGCTTTCAAAGACGATTATTGTCGGAGGCTGCCTTATAACTGCAGTTACTTCACATAGACTTGATCTGCTGATAGTTGTCAGTGTCGCACTTAATTTTGTCCGAGTTGCGATTAAGTCTTCGGCAGTTGCTT
>NZ_JAGQCR010000141.1:0-8153 GCF_024346295.1 Cyanobium sp. BA20m-14 | reverse complement strand
CCCCCACCCCAACCCCAACCCCACCCCCACCCCCAACCCCAACCCCAACCCCAACCCCCACCCCAACCCCAACCCCAACCCCAACCCCAACCCCAACGACATCGACCTGGCCGAGAGCGCCACCTGGCTGGAGCGGCACCGGGGCCAGGGCCTGTTGCCGCCCCTGGCGGCCGGTGAGCTTGAGGCCGGTGTGTTGAGCCAACGCTGGCGCAGCCTGCAGGCCAGCCTGGAGGCCCTGGGGCCCGAGCACCGGGACCAGGCCCAGTGGCAGGGCTGGCATCAGGAGCTGCTGTGGCGAGGTTCCTCATTGCTGGTGCTGCATACGGCCAAGCCCCGCAGCCGCCACCGGCTTGAGCTGTGGCTGGCGCTGCTGCTGGCCGCCGCCGCCGACCAGGCCCCCAGCGGCGGGGTGGTGGTTGCCCGAGGCGAGCGTGACTTCGGCGTGGCGCTGCGCCTGCTGGCGCCGGAGAGGGATTTCGCCCAGCGGGAACTGCAGCGCCTGGAGGCCCTGCGGCAGCAGTGGCGCCATCGCTGCTGGCCGGTGCCGCCTGAGACCGGCTGGGCCCTGCTCGAGAAGGGGCCGGAGCAGGCCATCCAGACCTGGGAGGGCTCCAGCCAGCGGGGCCCCGGCCAGCTCCGTGGCGAACGCCAGGAACCGGAACAGGCCCTCTGTTTCGGCAGCGACCTCAGCGGCGCCAGCCTGCTGGCCAGCGGGGTGGTGGCCGCCCAGGCGGAGGAGCTGCTGGCTCCCCTGCGCCAGCAGCTGCCATGACGACCCTGCCTCCCTTGGCCGAGCAACCCTTTGAGGCCAATGCCTTCCCGCTGGATCCGGGCATCCGCCTGCTCGAGGCCAGTGCCGGCACCGGCAAGACCTTCGCCCTGGCCCAACTGGTGCTGCGCTACGTGGCCGAGGCCGAGCTGAGTTTGCGTCAGCTGCTCGTGGTGACCTTCACCGATGCCGCCGCTGCCGAACTGCGGGACCGCATCGGCCAGCGGTTGCAGTTGGCCCTGGCCTGTCTGGATGATCCGGCGCTAGAGGCCCCCGATCCCACCCTGGCCAAGTGGCTGGAGCGGCAGCGGCCCCGGGCGGGATCCCTGCGGGCCCGGCTGCTGCTCGCCCTCGAGCAGCTCGATGCCGCCGACATCACCACCATCCATGGCTTCTGCCGCCGCAGCCTGCAGCGCCAGGCCCTGGAGGCTGGCCTGCCCCCTGAGCTCCAGCTCGAAAGCGACAACGGCACCCTGGTGCGCCAGGTGGCCCACGACTACTGGCAGCGCCAGGTTTTGCACTTGAAAAGCACCCTGCTGGCCGGGCTGCAGCAGCGGCTGGGTGGCCCGGAGAGGCTGGAGAGCCTGCTGCGCCAACTCGATGGGGACCCGGCCCTCCAACTGGAGCCCCTGCCGCCGGAAATCGATGCTGATGGCCCCCTGGCCCCCCAGCTTGAAGCCCTCTGGGCTGGGGCCTGGTGTCGCTTTCAGCGGCTCTGGGGCGACCATGGCCGCGCCCTGGAGGCCGCTTTCTGCTGCTCCGCCGGCCAGTGGCGCGCCCTGGGAATTAAACCCACCACTCCCTACAGCCCCAGACCGACCAAGGACCGTTGCGGCCTGGTGGACGGCTGGATCGCCGCCCAGCCCAGCGGCGGTGACTATGGGGCCACGGCCGGCAGCGGCGGCGGCGCCGGGGGGCTGCTGCGCGACTACTTCCACCCGGGTGCCTTCCTCAAGCTGGCTCGCGGCATCGAAGGAGAGCGGCCATCCCTGCCGGAGCGCCCCCTGCTGGAGGCAATCGCCCAGGTGCTGGACGGGCCGGCGGAGGCCCTGCTGCTGCATGCCTGCCACTGGGGCCGGGCCGAGTTGAACAGGCGCCGCCGCCAGAGTGGCCGGCTCGGTTTCGCCCAGCTGCTGGAGGGCCTCGATCCAGGCGAGCAGGCCAGCACCCCCCTTTTGGAGGTGGTGGGGCAGCGCTACGCCGTGGCCCTGGTCGATGAGTTTCAGGACACCGACCCGATCCAGTGGCGAATCCTCTCGCGGGCGTTCCAGCCCGGCCGGCACCGGCTGGTGCTGGTGGGCGATCCCAAGCAGGCGATCTATCGCTTTCGCGGCGGCGAACTGGCCACCTACCTGCGGGCCCGCCAGGCCGCCATCGCCGGGGGCGGCATCAGCAGCCTCACCGACAACTACCGCTCCACCGAGGCCCTGATCGCAGGCCTCAACGGGCTGATGCGGCCGGGCCTGCGCCGCAGCGGTCTGCCCGTACCCCCGGTGCAGGCCAAAGTGATGGGGAGCGGCCTGGTGTTGCCTGAGGGGCAAGCCCCCCTGCAGTTACTTTGGCTCGGCGGCCAGCGCCGGGCCGGCCAGAAACCGCCAAGCCGCAGCAGCTTGGAGCGGCAACTGCCCGTCCAAATCGCCAGCTTCATCACGGCCCTGCTCAACCGGGGCCTGGACGCCAACGCCATCTGCCTGCTGGTGAGCACCCACCGCCAGGCCGAAGCCCTGCGGGGCGCCCTCGAAACCTGTGGCATCGCCAGCCGGCTGGTGAGCCAGGGGGATGTGTTTGAAAGCGCAGGGGCCACTGCCCTGCAACGGTTGC
Organism: Cyanobium sp. BA20m-14; assembly: GCF_024346295.1. Classification (NCBI taxonomy): domain Bacteria; kingdom Bacillati; phylum Cyanobacteriota; class Cyanophyceae; order Synechococcales; family Prochlorococcaceae; genus Cyanobium; species Cyanobium sp. BA20m-14. The sequence goes on along the minus strand of NZ_JAGQCR010000141.1, from coordinate 5,563 downwards.
TGGATGCCCTGGCCGAGCCCGGCTGGGCCCAGCGGCTGCGGTTGCTGGCCGCATCGCCCCTGCTGGGCTGGAGTGCGGCCCAGATTGCCAAAGCCAGCCAGGACGAATGGAGCAGCCTGGCCGCTCGCCTGGCCCAGCTCGCCGCCCAGCTGCCCCGGCGGGGCCTTCTCGGCGTGCTGGCCAGCCTGTTGGAGCAGCGGCAGCTGGCCCGGCTCTCCCTGGGGGGGCGGGTGCTGGCGGATCTGCAGCAGTGCGGCGAGCTGGTGGCGGAGCGGATCCACTCAGACCAGCTGGGGGCGGCTGCTGCGGCCGACTGGTTGCGGCGGCTGCGGCTCGATCCAGACCGCTCCGTGCCCGACGCCCACCAGCCCCATAGCGATGGGGTGGATGCGGCCGTGTCGGTGGTGACCGTGCACCGCAGTAAGGGGCTGGAATACCCGGTGGTGATTTGCCCCTACCTGTGGCAGGCCCCCGGCGGCAGCCAGGGACCCCAGCGACTCGGGGTGCGCTGGACACCTCCGCAAAGCGGTGATCCCCTGCTGGACCTGCACCTGAACGGTCACTGGGGTACGGGCCATGCCGCCAGAGACCAACAGCTGCAGGCCGAACTGCAGGAGAGGGAGCGCCTTGCCTATGTGGCCGCCACCAGGGCCCAGCAGCTGCTCGTGCTGGCCTGGGGTCCGGCCCAGGGGCAGCAGGGCAACCCCCTCCACCCCTGGCTCTTTGACCAGGACGATCCCCCCTCTGCCCACCAGGATCCCTACGGGGGCCGCAGCGATGGCGAGTGGCGAGAGCTGCTGGAGCAGGAGATCGTCCGCCGCCAGCTGCAGCTCACCCTGGTGGATCCCCCCGCCGCCAGCGGCGCCCCCCTGCAGGCCTGCGCCCCCGTAGCGGCCGAGCCGCTCCAGCGGGGCCCGGTGCCCTTGGCGCCTTTCGACACCACCTGGGGGCGTAGCAGCTACACCAGCTGGACCCAGGCAAGCCACAGCGCCGCCCCCGAAGCCCTCGAAGAGGGCCGGGAAACCGATGCCCTGGCCAGGGAGCTCGAAGTCCAGCCCGGAGATGACCCGGGCCCCCTGGCCTGGCCAGAAGACGGCCCTTTGGCCAGCTTCCCCAGGGGCGCCCAGGCCGGGGATTGCCTGCACCGGATCCTCGAGCAGATCGATTTCCGCCAGAGCGTGGCCCACCAGAGCGAAGTTTGTGCCAGGGAGCTCCAGCGGGCCGGCATCGCCGCGCTCCATAACGAAGCGGTGCTGCTCGGCCTTGAGCAGCTGCTGGCCACGCCCTTTGGCGGGGAGCTGGGGGGTTTCCAGCTGGCCCAGCTGGCCCAGGCCGAACGCCTCAACGAGATGAATTTCGACCTGCCCATCACCCTGGTGCGGGCCAGCTCCCTGGCGAGTCCATTCGCCGCCCACCCCCAGGGCTGGTTCGGGGGCGCCTACGCCGAGCAGCTGGCCCGGCTGGAGCTGGCCAGCCAGGGCTTCCTCACCGGCTCGATCGACCTGGTGTTTCGCCACGGCGAGTGCTGGTGGGTGGCCGACTGGAAGAGCAACTGGCTGGGCGAGCGAGATGGCCAGGGCCAGCCCCTCCACTGCGGTCCGCGCCACTACGGCGCCGCCGCCATGGCCGCGTTGATGGCCACCAACCACTACCCCCTGCAGGCCCACCTCTATCTGGTGGCCCTGCACCGCTACCTGCGCTGGCGCCTGCCGGGATACAGCCCCCAGCGCCACCTCGGCGGCTACGCCTATGTGTTCCTGCGCGGGGTTCCCGGTGCCACCGAGGCGGGGGCTGGGACGGGGGCGGTGCCGGGAGTGTTTCTGGAGCGCCCGCCCCTGGCGCGGCTGCTGCAGCTAGACCAGAACCTGGGGGGGGCAGCATGAGCAGCTCGGCCCCGGCCCAGGAGCAACCGCGCTGGCTGCAGGCCCTGGCCGCTGCCCTGGGGGAAGCCCTGCCGCGGCTGCACGGCTGCAACCCCGATCCCATGGTGGCCGAACTGATCGGGGCCCTGGCCACGGCCCTGGCCGAGGGCCAACTGGAGATTGCCGTGCCCAGTGCCCTCCATCAACAGGCCCTGGCCAGATCGCCGCTGGCCGCCGAGCCCGATGGCCCGCTGGTGATGACGGATGGGCGATTGCAGTGGCGCCGCTGGCAACGCCAGCGGGAAGGGGTGCTGCAGCAGCTGATCGAGCGGGCCCAGCGGCCCCTGGAGGCCGGTGGCGGGGCAGCTCCCGCAGCCCAACTGGAGGGTCTCGACCCTGATCAGCAACGGGCCGTCAGGGCAGTGCTGGAGCAGGGCCTCGTGCTACTGGAGGGCGGCCCGGGCACCGGCAAGACGAGCACCGTGGCGCGCATGTTGGTGGCGCTGGTGGCCCAACAGCCGGCCAGTCGCCTCCAGCTGGCCGCCCCCACCGGCAAGGCCGCTGCTCGGCTGCGGGCCGCCCTGGCGGGCACAGACCTGCATCTCCCCTGCAGCACCCTGCACCGGTTACTGGAGAGCCGGGGCGATCGCTTCTGCCGCAATCGCCATAACCCCCTGCCTCTCGACCTGCTGGTGGTGGATGAGGTGTCGATGGTGGATCTGCCGCTGATGCAGGCCCTGCTGGATGCCCTGCCAGCCAGCTGCCGGCTGGTGTTGGTGGGCGATGGGGCCCAGCTGCCGCCGGTGGGTCCCGGCTCGGTGCTGCTCGACCTGCAGGAGCCCGCCCGTCGCCTCGCCCTGGGCAGCGCCGCCATTGAGCTGCGCACTACCTACCGCAACAACGGCAGTATCGCCGCCGTAGCGGCGGCGCTCCGGGATGGGGAGCAGCCGCTCGAGCCCCTGCTGGCCCGCATGCTGGACCCGGCGCCAGCCGACTCAAACCTGCAGTGGCTGCAGGCGCCCTCCCACTGCTTACCAGCAGCCCTGCTGGAGCGGATGCGGCGCCACCAGTTGGATCTCGAGCAGCTCTGCCGCCACTGGGCCCCCAATGATTCCTCTGCCACCAGCTCCCTGCTGGGCGCCCTCGATCGCTGCCTGGTGATGTCTCCGCTGCGCCGCGGTCGCTGGGGGGTCGGGGCCATCCACCAGGCTCTGCTGGGGGAAGCCGCCACCCGATCGCCCCAGCACTGGCCCCTCGGCACACCGGTGCTCTGCCGCCACAACCTGGTGGACTTTGGCCTGGCCAACGGCGATGTGGGCCTGGTGGTGGGGCATGGCGGCGAGCGCCGGCTGCTGTTTGCGAACCCGGGCAGCCCCGAGCCCCTCGGGATCCACCCGGCCCAGCTACCGGATGCCGAGCCCGCCCTGGCCCTCACGGTGCACAAGGCCCAGGGCAGTGAGGCTGAGGAGGTGTGGGTGCTGATGCCCGCCACCGGCCGGCCCCAGCAACGCTTGCTCTACACGGCCCTCACCAGGGCAAGGCAGCAGGCGACCCTGATCACGCCGGTTACCACACCCTTTAAATAGCCGCCCCGCCCCGCCAGAGTTATCTGGTGAGCACAACTGAAATCCCTAGCCCAGCTGGAAGGGTCGAGCGCCCCTGGGGTTGGTATGAATCCCTTGCCAGCGGCGAGCACTATCTGGTGAAACGGCTCCTGATTCGCCGCGGTCAGCGGCTCAGCTTGCAGAGACACCAGCACCGCTGCGAGCACTGGGTCGTAGTGGCAGGCGATGGCCAGCTGCAGGTGGCCGATGAACTGATCGCCGCTGCCGCGGGAACCAGCGTGTTCATCCCCCAGGGGGCCCTGCACCGGGCCAGTGGCGGCCATGGGGATTTGGAGATCGTCGAGGTGCAGCGGGGCGAGTGGCTCAGCGAAAACGACATCGAAAGGCTGGCCGACGATTTTGGGCGGATCTGATCTGCTGGACGGTCAGAGGACGGCGACAGGGGACGGCTAGGGGGGACGGCTAGGGGGGACGGGGATGGTGATAAAATATGAATCCAGCCTTTTTCAAGGGCAGGGCAGTTTTATCAATTTAATTGCGGGCAAGTAGCACTGAAAGGTTTGAACAAGCTGGCTAGCCGCGTGCGCGCCTGCTCGGGATTATCAACTCAGTAATCGTTGCCTTCATTGGGTTTCTGCCGGCCTGCGTTGAAGGACTTTCCCAGCCAGAGCTTTCCCAAGCCCTGCTTCACCAGGCCCAATTAAATCCAGTGACTGAAAATTCCAGCGGCAGCAGTTCACCCTGCTCCGCCGACCTTGACGCGGCTGCCAACCCAGCCGCAGCCGTCAATCTCTCTGCAGACCAGGGATTTGGCTGCTTTGGTTTTGGCTCCGAACTCCTCCAGGCCCTAGAGGCAATTGGCTACCGGGAGCCCTCGCCGATCCAGAAGGCAGCCATCCCCGAGCTGATGCTCGGCCGCGACCTGGTGGGTCAGGCCCAGACCGGCACTGGCAAGACGGCGGCATTTGCCCTGCCCATGTTGGCCCGCCTCGATCCGGCCGAGCGCAAGCCCCAGGTGCTGGTGCTTGCCCCAACCCGGGAACTGGCCCTCCAGGTGGCCGATGCCTTCAACAGCTACGCCTCCCAGCTGAATGGGGTTCGCACCCTGGCGATTTACGGCGGCGCCGATTTCCGCGACCAGATTCACCAGCTCAAGCGCGGTGTGCAGATCGTGGTGGGTACCCCTGGCCGGGTAATGGATCACATGCGCCAGGGCACCCTGGACCTCTCCAATCTGCGGGCCCTGGTGCTCGATGAGGCCGATGAGATGTTGCGCATGGGCTTCATCGACGATGTCGAATGGGTGCTGGAACAACTGCCTGAAAAACGCCAGGTTGTGCTGTTCTCAGCCACCATGCCTGCCGAAATCAGGCGCATATCCCAGAAGTACCTCAACAGCCCGGCCGAGGTCACAATCAGGCAGAAAGCTGCCGATGCCAGCCTCATCCGTCAGCGCTTTTTGATGGTGCATGCGCCCCACAAGCTGGCCGCCCTGGAGCGCGTACTCGAAGCCGAAACCAGTGAAGGCGTCATTGTCTTTGCCCGCACCAAGGCGATCACCATCACCGTGGCTGAATCCCTGGAACAGCACGGCTACGACGTGGCAGTGCTCAATGGCGATGTGCCCCAGGCCCAGCGGGAACGCACGATCGAACGGCTCAAAAGCGGCCAGGTGGATGTGCTGGTGGCCACCGATGTGGCGGCCCGCGGGCTCGATGTCGAGCGCATTGGCCTGGTGATCAACTACGACATCCCCTTCGATGCGGAGGCCTACGTGCACCGCATCGGCCGCACCGGCCGGGCCGGCCGCACCGGCGACGCCATCCTGTTTCTTACCCCGCGGGAGCGTCGCTTTCTGGGTGGGCTGGAGCGGGTCGTGGCCAAACCGATCGCAGAGATGGAGGTGCCCAGCAACGCCACCATCAACCAGAACAGGCTTGATCGCATGCGGGCCAAGCTCACCGGTTGCCTCCAGACCCCCGAGAGCAGTGAGCAGGAAAGGGCCCTGCTGAGCGAAATTCTGCAGCGGGTGGCCCAGGAGCAGGGCTCCAGCCCCGAGCAGTTGGCCTTGGCGGCCCTAGAGCTGGCCCTGGCCGGCAAACCCCTGCTGCTCCAGGGTGAGGAAAACTTCCATCA
>NZ_JAGQCR010000140.1:0-8160 GCF_024346295.1 Cyanobium sp. BA20m-14 | reverse complement strand
CCGGGTGGGCGATCTGGTGGGCCAGCTCAAGACCCTGGGAGATACGCCAATCGCCGTGGGCTTTGGCATTTCCGGCCCCGAACAAGCCCGCCAGGTGCGCGACTGGGGCGCCGATGGGGCAATTGTGGGCAGTGCTCTAGTGAAAGTGATGGCGGCCGCCCATGGTCAGCAGGGCGACGTTGCCGCCGCGGCCGGGCGCTTCTGCGCCGAGCTGCGGGCCGGGCTCGACGCTTAAGCGTGAGCTGGCCGTTCATGGGGCGCTGGGGCCAGCTGAGGCCAACAGGCCCCTCAGGCCGTTGAACAGGCGATCCAAGACTTCCGCCAGTTGGGGCCCATCCAGCAGGCCATAGCTCAGCCGCAGCACCGGCCCGCCGGCCCGGGCCGGATCTAAGCCAAAGCTTTCCCCACTGAGGGCCGCCAGCCCGTACTCCCGCACCAGGCGCCGCATCAATGTGTCTCCCGTCAACGGGCCGGCAGCGGCCCTATCCAGCTGGAGCAGGCCATAGAAGGCGCCATCGGGATTGGCCCACAGCTGCACCGGCAGGCCGCTATCGCGCGCTTCGGCCACGGCCGCCAGGAGCTGCCGGCGGCGGTCGGCCAGGCCGGCAATTCGGGGCGCGCACCAGCTGGGTCCGGCCCTCAAGGCGGCAAGGGCCCCATGCTGGGTCAACCGCGGTGGACAGATCAGCACCGTGTCCTGCACCTTTTGTAAGGCCGGCAACAAGGCGGCGGGTACGGCCATGTAGCCCAGCCGCCAACCGGCCATGCCATAGGCCTTGGAGAGGGAATGGAGCGACACGGTGTGGGCCGCACTGCCGCTCTGGGACCCAGCACTCCAATGGGGCTCGCCGCCATGGACAAACAGTTCATAGGCCTCATCGCTGATGTGCAGGAGGCCATGCAGGGCACAGAGTCGGTTGATCGCCGCCAGCACAGCCGCCGGAATCACCACCCCACTGGGATTGTTGGGCGACACGGTGACGATGGCGCGGGTGCGAGGTGTGATCGCCGCAGCCAGGCGCTGGGGATCGGGGATGGCACCGCCTTCCACCAGCACCGGAACGGCGCCGGCGAGCTGCACCGCCATCACATGGTTGAAGTAATAGGGCAGCGGCAGAATCACCTCACTGGGCCCAGCTGGCGAGCCCTCGGCAATCACCTGAACAACGGCGCTGAAGGCCATGTTGCTGCCCGCGGTCACCAGCACCGCGGCCCCATCGAGGTCGAGCCCGTTCTGGCTGAGGAGCTTGGTGCTGACTGCCTCCAACAAGGGAGAATCCCCCTGCAGGGCGCCATAGCGATGGAGCTCAGGCCCACCAGCTGCCAGCGCCTCGGCCACGGCCCTGGGTACGGTCTCGGGCGGGTCCCACCCCACCATGCCCTGGGCAAGGGAGAGGCAGCCCGGGCTCTGGCGCACCAGGGCAGCCAGCTCCGGGATCACCGGGCTGAGCACCCCCTGGAGACGACGGCTTGGCCCTGGTGGTGCCAAGGGGCTCAGAGGTTGAATTTGGCCGTCGACTGCTTCACGCAGGTGGTCTTGGCCTGATCCAAGCTCTGGCCTCGCCTGAGCATCCCATTGGCCACGCAGGTGCAGGTCTCATTGACCATGCCGGCAGGCGGGGTCTTACCCGCCTTCTGGAAATCGGCCTGCATGGCACTGGAGCATTTGCCAACAATGATCTGTTGCATCATGTTGGCGTGGGCCGGGGCCGCCACCAGGGCGGCACTGGCGCAGGCGAAAAGGAGGGGCAGGCGAAGCATGGAGCCAGGGCTGGGCATGGAGGCGGGGCTGGGCATGAAGGGGGCTGAGATCGGAGCAAACCGGGTAGAAGCCCAGCCTGGTTCCAGTCTTACCACCGCGGGCCGGTTCCTGAGGCCTAGGCGAGTTCCTAAAATATTTGGCGTTTCACTCGCCCATCTGCCATGCGCTTCGTGCTCTGGGGCACCTACTGCGACGAAGCCCTGACCAGGCGCGCCCCCTATCGGCAGGAGCACCTGGCAGCACTACAGCAACTCAAGGATGCCGGCACCCTGGTCACCCTCGGACCGACCGAGGGCAGCACCCACGTTTTCGGCATCTTTGAGGCGGAAAATCAGGAGCTGGTGGAAGCCATCGTCAAGGGCGACGTCTACTGGCGCCATGGGATCTGGACTCAAGTGCAGATCTACCCCTGGATCCAGGCTTTCTGAAGCCAGTCAGCCCCGCGGCCAATCGAGCAGGGCCTGCTGCCACACATAGGCCGCCACGGCCTCGGCACCTGTCTCCCCGAGCACGGCCCCGTAGCCGGCCATCTGGCCCCGGCCAGCGACCGCGATCTCGAGGATCCCGGCGGGTCCCTCGATGCCATGGCGCTCGAGGGCTGCCAGCTTCAGGGTTTGCCCCCGGCGAATGATGTTGCCGCCATTGACATGGCAGCCGGCGCAATGGTTGCTGAACAATTCAGCGCCTGAGAGGCCTGCAGCTGGAGCCGGGGCAGCGCCAACCAGCAAGCCAACGGCAAGGGCGATCACCAGGGCCATCGACATGGCCATCGAAAGGGCCATCGCCTGAACATGCTTCTGGCCCACCCTGAAAACCTGGAACGGAGATTCCAGTGTGCTCCCACAGGCGCTAAACAGGAGCCGGTGTCATCCCAACCGCCCTGGCTTCCAGCCCTCTGCCACCCCTCACCCTGCTGCACAGCGCTGACTGGCAGATCGGCAAGCCCTATGGCCGGGTCCAGGACCCGGACAAACGGGCCCTCCTGCGCCAGGTGCGGCTCCAGGCCATCGGCCGGATCGCAACCCATGCCGCCAGCACGGGAGCCAATTTGGTGGCGGTGGCCGGAGATCTGTTCGACTCCCCCACCCCAGGCAGAGCGGATGTGAGTGCCGTGTGTGCCGCCATCGGCTCCATCCCCTGCCCGGTGCTTGTGATCCCGGGCAACCACGACCACGGCGGCCCTGGCAGCGTCTGGCACAGCCCCTACTTCCAGGCAGAGCAACTGCGCCGCGCCCCCAACCTTCAGGTGCTGCTGGAGCCCGCGCCGCTGGAACTCGAAGCGGCAGTGATCCTTCCCTGCCCGCTGCTGCGGCGCAGCGACAGCGCCGATCCCTGCGGTTGGCTCCACTCGGTCAACTGGGCCCAGCTGCCGGCGGACAAGCCCCGGGTTGTGATCGCCCATGGCTCGGTGCACGGCTTCGCTGCCCCCGATCTCGACAGGAGCGGCGACGGCGCCAACAACCGGCTGCGCCTCGAGGGGCCCTGGCTGGACCAGGTGGACTACGTCGCCCTGGGGGACTGGCACGGGGTCAAGCAGGTTGCCGAAAAGGTTTGGTATAGCGGCAGCCCCGAACCGGACCGCTTCCCCCGCAGCCATGACTACCGCTCCGGGTTGGTGTTGCAGGCCCGGATCGGCAGGGGGCTGAACCCCCAGGTGACCCCCCTGGGCACCGGGGTGCTCGGCTGGCATCCCCTGCGGGTTGAGTTGCACCAGGATGGCGATCTAGACCGGCTTGAAGATCAGCTGGACTCCCTGCTCGGCGGCCGGATTGGCAGCGATCTGCTCCTGCTGGAGGTGGGCGGCAGCCTCAGCCTGGCCGGCCACCGCCGCTATGGGGCCCTGCTCGAGCGCCTGGAAGCCCAGCTGCTGCGGCTCAAACTGCGGGGCCGTTGCGAAGCCGCTCCCGGCGAGGCTGAGCTGGCCGAACTCACCCAGCGCCCCTGTGACCCGCTGGTGGCCCGCGTGGCTGGGGAACTGCAGCAGGCAATCGCCACCGGCGCAGGGATCGGCGACGAGGCTCTCGGCGCCAATGGGTTGGATCCGGCCCTGTTGCGTCTTGCCCTCTGTGAGCTGCACCAAACCGTTGGGCAGCTGCAGGGCTGACCATGCGCCTGCTCCATGCCAGCTTGCGCCAGGTGCGCCTCCATCAGCATCTGGAGCTGCGCTTTGATCCCCATTTCACCCTGCTGGGCGGCGCCAACGAGGCCGGCAAAAGCACGGTGGTGGAGGCCTTGCATAAGGTTCTCTTCCTACGGGCAAGTGCCACCGGCCGGGCGGTGGACGAGCTGCGCTCACGCCTGCACAGCGGCCTGCCGGAAATTGCAGTGGGCTTCGAGGCGGCTGGAGCCCGATGGGAGCTGCGCAAACGCTTTTCCGGCGCCAGTGGCACCTGCCAGCTGGGCAGCGACGGCGGCGTAGCCCTACAGGGGGCTGCCGCCGAGGAGCAATTGGCCCGCCTGCTGGGCGTGGAGGGGCCGATTGAGGGCCGCAGGCACGGCCAGTTGCCCCAGCGCTGGGGCCACCTCTGGGTGCGTCAGGGAGAGTCGGGCAGCAACCTGCTGGCCGGCCCAGGCGAGGCCTATGACCTCAAATCCCTGGTGCAGCAGTTACAGCAACGGGGGGCCGCAGCGGCCCTGGAATCGCCCCTGGATCGGCTGGTGGGGGAGCAGCTGCAAGCCAGGCTGGATCTGCAATTTACCGCCACGGGCAAGGTCAAGGCCGGCTCCCCCCTGGCCGAGGCGCGGCAGCGCTGCCAGGAGGCCCAGGCAGCCCTGGAACAGGCCCAGGGCCACCGGGCTGAGCTGGAATCGGCCATGGAGCAACTGCAGCGGATCGGCGCAAGGCTGCAGGCCATCGACTCGGCGGAAAGGCCCCGGCTGAGGCGGGCCAGCCAACTGGCGGGCCAGCTCCGCCTGCGCCAGGCCCAGATCGGCCCCCTGCAGCAACAATTTGCCCAGCTGGAGCTGGCCCTGGCTGAGCAGCAGGCCCTCCAGCAGCAAGGTCTCAACCTGGAGGCCCAACAGCAGGCCTGGCAGCAGCAGCTGGCCAGCCTGCTGGAGGAGCAAGCCACCCACCAAGCCGGCTGCCGAGCTGGGGAGCTGGCCCTGCTGGAGCTCGATGGCCAGCAGCGGGAGCTGGCAGGGCGGCTTGAGCTGGCCCAGCAACTGCTCGACCTGGCCAGCCTTGAGGAGGAAGCCCGGCAGCTGAACGCTCACCAACAGCAGTTCGAGCAACTTCAACGGGATGCCCAGCTGTGCAAGCAGCGTCTGCTGGAGCTGGCACCGATCGATCAGGAAACGGTCCGGGCCCTCAGACAGGCGGAACAACAGCTGGCCCAGGCCCAAGCCCGCAGCCAGGCAATGGCCACCGCCGTTGCCCTGCTCGATGCCGACCAATCGGTGACGGTAGGCGGCCAGCCACTCCTACCGGGTGAAACCCTGCAACTCAGCCGCGCCGCCGAGCTCAGCATCGGCAGCGGCGTGCGGCTGCGAATCAGCCCTGGTGGGGGCAAGGCAAACCTGGAGGCAGCCGAAGCGCTGGAGGCCCGTGCCCAGTCCCTGCTCAACCTGCAGCAGCAGGCCGGGGTCGGCAGCAGCGAGGCGGCTGAGCAGATTGCCGGGCAACGCCAGGAGCTGGAGCGGGAACTGGCCCGCCTGCGCCAGGCAGCTGGCGCCATCCCCTGGAGCCGGCTCAGCGAGCAGATCGGCGCCCTCGAACCCCGGCGAGAGCGCCTGCTGCGCCATCTCGAGCGCCATCGGCAGCTGCGCCAAGCCATCGCCCAGGAGGACGGGCTGCCAGACCAGAGGGACGGCCTGGAAAGCTGGCTGGATGCACTGCGGCACCAGAGCAGCCAGGCAGGCCTGCGCCGCCAGCAGCTAGAAGCTGGGCTGCAAGCAAGGCGCCAACAGCTGGCCGATCGGATCGCTGAGCTCGGCCAACTGGAGAGGCAGCTGGCCCAGCTCGGCGGCTCCCTGGCCCCATTGAAGCAACGGCAGCTGGTCCTCGAAAAGCTCCACGGCACCCAGGCAGCCCTGGCAGCAGACCTGGAGCACCGCAGCCAAGAGCTGCAGATCCAGGCGGGCGAGCTAGGCGAGCTGAAGGGCTCCCTGCAGGAACTTTTACCGGAAGCCAGCGCCGCCAACCAGCCCGATCACGGCAAGGAAAATTGGGTCGACAACTGGATCGAGGAGCTGATCCAGCAACTCGATGCCGAAAAGGATGGCCTGCTCACCAGCCGCGGCCAGAACGAGCAACTATGCCTAAGCCTCAGCGTTGAAGATCCGGCCGCAGCGGTTGAACAATGCCTCGCCAGGCTGGAGAGCGCCCAGGGTGAGCGGGAAGCCATCGAACGCCAGACCCTGGCCCTGCAGATACTGCAATCGCTATTTCACAGAGCCCGGCAGGAATTCTCCCAGCGCTATCGCGAACCCCTGGAGGAGGCGATTGGTCCCTACCTTGAGTGTCTTGGCAGCAGGGATCAACAGGTTCGGCTTGATTTTGATCCGAAGCGCGGCTTTGGCGACTTCGAGCTGCAACAGGGCATCCAGCGCTATGGCTTTGAGCAGCTCAGTGGGGGCATGCGCGAACAGCTGGCCACGGCCCTGAGGCTGGCCCTGGCCGAGGTGTTGCTGCCTGGGTACGACGGTTGCCTGCCGTTGATCTTTGACGACGCCTTCACCAACAGCGACCCCAGCCGCCTGAGGGGGCTGCATCGCATGCTCGGGCGGGGGCTGGCAAAGGGTGCGCAGATCATCCTGCTGTCCTGTAATCCGGCGGACTATCTGGAATTCGCAACTAAAAACGGCAGCGTGATCACGCTGCCGTAGGTGCCTGGCGGCCGGAGCCCAGCCAGGGTTGGGTGCGGCCCGGGGGGGGGGCCGGCAAATCACTCTTCGTCTTCGTCAGCGGAGCCGGCAGGAATCAGGCGGATCTGTTTACGACCGAGCTTGATCTCAAATTCGTCGCCGGGCTTGAGGTCGAGCAGGGCCGTATAGGCCTTGCCGATCAACAGGTTGCCATTGCCCTGCACCGTGGCCACATAACTCAGCTTGCGCCCGCCCTTACCGACCTTGCCGGTACCGCCGAGGTCGACGCCCTTGGCCTCGAGCAGGGCCTCGTAGAAGGCCGTGAAATTGAGCCGTTCTCCGCCGTCCTTCTTATTTGACACATAGCCGCAGGAGCGGACGATCTCCGACTTACCCACATCGCCGAGCTCTTTGACCTTGGCAAGCAGTTCAGATCCAATCAGCATTGATTTAGGGGATTAGGGGAATGAAAGGGCCTGGCCCAGTGATTACATTCAAAATGTACACCATGGCCAGTGCTTGCCAACCCATTGAAATCAATTCCAATCCAGAAGACTCCCCCCTGCCTACGTGTGCTGGTTGAAAGCGATCTAGATCAGCTCAAAGAGGTGTATCGCGATGCCGTGATCACCCAGGCCAAGCCCCTTTACAGCTCCGCCCAGATTGGGGCCTGGTCAAACCATGCCCACCGGAGTCATTTTCTGGCCAAGGCACTTATCAGGGGGTATGGCCTGGCCAGCTGTAACCCCACTGATGCTGGGGTGGTGGAAGCCTTTGGCCTGCTCGATCCAATCGAACGGCTCTCCCTGCTCTACTGCCGTGGCCGCTCCTGCCGCCAGGGCCGGAGCGGGGCAATCCTTCTAGGCCTGGAAAACCATGCCTGGCAACAGGGATGCCGGCAGTTGCACACCGAAGCAAGTCAATTGTCGAAGCCGCTGTTGCTGCGGATGGGCTGGCAGGTCGACCACGAAGAAAGGGTGATCTTTGCAGGCGAGGCCTTCCTTCGATGGCGGATGATCAAATCCTTAAACCAGCCCATCTGAGGGCTGGGCAACCCAAAGGTGGAGGAAGACAGGTGGCTGAAGCCCAGCTGCAGCAATTTCTCGAAAAGGTGCGCCAGCTGAATGGCTTCATCGATCTCAGCGAGATCGACCCCGGCCTTCGCCAGGAGCTGACGGACTGCAGCACCCACCAAGCGGTGGTGGCCCTGGCCCGCAGCCGGGGCTTTGAGATCGGCCGGCGCTGGGGGGAAAGGACGCCCGCCACCCCTGACCCTTCCAACCTGCTAACCCAGACCTGCCCGGCCGCTGGAGAAGAGCGCAGCGAAGTGCTGCTCAAGCTGCCCAGCTGGCGCCTGGAGCGGATCCACTCCTGCCAGGCATGCAGCCCACCGAACTTTTGGTATGACCAGGCGGAGCACGAATGGGTGGTGTTGCTCCAGGGCAGCGCCCAGATCCAGTTTGAAGGGGAGGATCAGCTGCGGGAGCTATGCCAGGGCGACAGCCTGCTGATATCGGCCCACCGCCGTCACCGGCTGGTTGCTACGGATCCCGATCCCGGATCCATCTGGCTGGCCCTGTTCTGGCACCAGG
>NZ_JAGQCR010000014.1:0-24952 GCF_024346295.1 Cyanobium sp. BA20m-14 | reverse complement strand
CCCCGGCATCGGCACGCTCTGGGGGGCCGCACTGGCCGCCACCACATCCTCGGCGGCCACCCGCCCGCGGCTGCGCTGGCGCAGCAGCTGCAGCAGGCGGGCCTCCTCCTGCTCACCGCGCAGGTCGCATTTATTGAGCACGAGCATCAGGCGCTTGCCCAGGCTGGCCAGGGCGTCGAACACCTCCAGTTCGGCGGCGCGCAGGTCTCCATCCACCACCAGCAGCAGAAGGTCGGCCTTGCTGGCCTGCTCCCGGGCCAGGAGTTCGCGCTCCAACCCCGCCGCGCCGGCCTCCAGGATGCCAGGGGTATCCACCAGCCACACCCCCCGCTGCAGGCCCTTGAGTCGCAGCCGATAGCGCTGGCTCTGAACCGTGGAGCCCATGGCGGCGCCAACCTTACCCACCAGCTCCTGCAGCAGGGCCCGGATCAGGGAGGTTTTGCCGGCCGAACCGACCCCAAACAATACGATCACTAGGTCGCCCCGCTCCAGTTCAGCGGCCATCCGTTTGCGTTCCTGCTGCAGGGTTTCCCGCTCCACCGCATCCCTGACCCGCTCAAGGGTCTGGTCGATGCCCGCCAGGTTCTGGGCGGCTGCCTGGCGGCGGTTGGTCGGCGCAGGCCTCTTGACCCCTGCTGCCGGCCGAGACCTGGCCTCCCAGGCGCTCCGCAGCCAGGGCCAGGCCACCTGCACCAGCAACAGGGCCCCAGCCGCAAAGATCAGCAGAAAAACCGGCTGGACTATCCAGTAGGGCAGATACCAGCTCAACTGCAGGTAGAGGGTGTTGATGCCCTGCAGCACGAGCCCCACGGCGATCAGGGCCACCAGGGCCAGGCCGGCCAGGAGCCACAGGCGGGTGCGGGTTTTCACGCGAGGGGTTGCATCAATTCAGGGCCGCGTTGAGCGGATGATCTCGCCCCAGAGGCCTGCCGCAAGGGCGCTGCTGGCCCGGCTGGGACTGTTGTCATCGTTGCCCAGCCAGATCCCCACCACCCAGTGGCGCCTGGGTTCATAGCCGACGAAGAGCAAGTCGCGGCTGGAGTTGGTGGTGCCGGTCTTGCCCCCCTCCGCTCCCCCCAGGCTGGCCATCTGGCCCGTGCCCCGCTGCACCACGGCACGCAGCAGCTGCTGCATGGTCTGGGCGGTTTGGCTACTGGTCACGCGCCGGCCCGCCGCCAGGGTGGCCGTCTGACGGCACTGGGCCGAGGCCTGGCCGGCGCAGGCCTCGGCGTCGGTGAGGCGGCGGATCGTGGTGGGCATATGCCAGGTGCCACCGTTGGCGATGGCGGCGTAGGCAGCGGTGAGCTCCAGCAGGGTCACCTCGCTCTGGCCGAGCGCGAGCCCCGGAACCGGCGCCAGCGGGCTGGTAATACCGAGATCCTGGGCCTTCTGCGCTAGGGCCTCCAGGCCTACCCTTTGGGCCAGGCGCAGGGCGGCCGTATTGCTGCTTTGGGCAAAGGCTGAGATCAGGCTCTGGCTGCCCTGACAGCTGCTGGCAAAGGTCTGACCGCGCCAGCTCAGGGGAGCGCAGCTGATCCGGTCTGTGGGTTTGCTGCCCCGCTCCAGGGCCACCAAGTAAGGAATCAGTTTGAAGGTGCTGCCGGGTTGCCTGAGGGCCATGGAGGCTCGGTTGAACTGGCTCTGGCGATAGTCCCGCCCGCCGGCAATGGCCAGGATGCCGCCTGAGCGGTAGTCGATCACCACCACGGCCCCTTCCCCCACCCCCAGCCCCTTGCTGCTGTTGAGCCGCTGGCGCAAGAGCCGTTCCACCTGTTCCTGCAGGCCCCGGTCGAGGTGGGTGTCGATCAAAAAGTTCCCCTCGACCGCCACCTCCTCACCCACCAGGGCGATCAGATCGCGGCGCGCTTGGTCTGAATAGAAGGGAGCCCCCCGCAGGGATGCCCTGGCGGCGCAGGCTTTGGGGGAGAGGCGCAAGGGGCTGCGCCTGGCGCGGCGGGCCCGATCCGCCGAGATGCGTCCGGTTTCGGCCATCTTGGCCAACACCCCATTGCGGGCCGCCAGGGCCGCCTGGGGATCGAAACAGGGGTCGTAGCCATTAGGCGAGGGCAGCAGACCCACCAGCAGGGCGGCCTCCTCAAGCTCGAGCCCGCTGGCGGATTTGGCGAAGTAGTGGCGGGAGGCGTCTTCAAAGCCCCAGCCCACCCCCAGATACACCCTGTTGAGATAGCTCAGCAGCAGGTCGCGCTTGCTGAAACGGGCTTCGAGCTGCAGGGCGACCAGCAATTCGCGCCACTTGCGCCCGAGGGTTTCCCCCTGGCCCACCTGGTCGGGGTAGAGGCTGCGGGCCAGCTGCTGGGTGAGGGTGCTTCCACCTTCGAGAACCTGCCCACCCAGCACGTTGGTCACCAGGGCCCGCGCCGTGCCCACCGGATCAACGCCGGGATGCCACCAGAAGCGGCTGTCCTCACTGGCCAACAGTGCATCGATGAGTACGGCGGGGTAGTCGCGCAGGCCCTGGCGCTCCCGGTGCTCCAAGGCATCGGCCGTTGTTAGGGGTTTGCCCTTGCTGTCGTAGAGCACCAGCGGGCCGCGCACGGTGGCGAGACTGCCCCGGATCGGCACCTGGAGCACCGACAGGCCCAGCAGGCTGAGCCCCCCCACTGCCACGGCCGCCAGGGCCAGGCTGGCCCCCCGCAGCAGCCGCTGCATGCGGGGCAGGGGCCGGATCTGAAAATCCAGTTCGGGTAGGCCCGCCTCCTGGCTGGGTCCAAACCGCAGACAGTCGCCATCGCGCAGCAGCAGTTGTCCCACCCGCCGGCCCTGCCACCAGAGCCCATTGGTTGAGTTCTCGTCGCTCAGCAGCCAGTGGGGCCCGCGCCTCTCCAGCAGGGCGTGGTGGCGGCTAACTGCCTGGTGATCCACGCAGATCTGACAGTCGCTGTCTCGACCGATTCGATAGGCGCCTGCGTGCAGGGCTAGCAGGCGGGTGGGCTGGCCGGGCAGGTGGATGCGCAGCTGGGCAGTCGCCGGCTGGCTAAACCTCTGCCAGCGGCGGCGCAGGCCTTCAAGGCTGGCGTTGGCCATGGCTCCCCAGCAGTTCGATGGCGAAACACAGCACCGCCAGGTTGATTGACACATCGGCCAGGTTGAAGACCGGAAAGGACACCGGCACCAGGGCCAGGAAATCCACCACCGCCCCCAGCCGCCAGCGGTCTAGGCCATTGCCGATCGCCCCGCCCAGCAGCAGCCCTACCCCGAGGGAGCGGGCTAGGGGCATCGCCGCCTGGCGCCGGATCCAGAGGGTCGCCCCGACGGCCACCAGCAGACTCACCAGGCCGAGGAGCTGGGGGTTGCCGCTGAACAGGCTGAAGGCCGCTCCCGTGTTGTGGGTCAACTGCAGGGCGAGCAGCCCCGGCAACAGGTTTTTGGTGCCGATGGTCGGCAGCTGGGCGAGGGCCCAAGCCTTGCTGAGCTGGTCGAGCAGCACCACCAATGCAGCAATGGCGAAGGCCAGGGCTCGGGGCCTTCTCATGGTTCCACCAGTAGCAGCCGGCGCAGCAGCAGGGCCACCACGGCCACGGCACAGCAGAGCAGCAGCTGGGGCAGCAAGGGGGCGAGGCTGTAGCTGATCAGTAGGGGGCCCAGGTTGGCTCCCCAGCGGCCGGCCAGGGCCCCCAGCAGGAGGTTGGCGAGGCCGCAGAGCTGCACCGTCGCCAGCCCCACCACCGCTGCCCCAAACAGGTTGACAAGGTCGTTCATGCCCGCCTGGCGGGCCAGCTTGCCGCTCAGCCAGGCGGCCGGGATGAAGCCAGCCAGGTAGCCGAAGCCTGGGTCGAGCAGGTAGGCGGTGCCTCCTCCGCCCTGGAACACCGGCAACTGGAACAGGCCCAGGCTCAGGTAGGCGACCGCCGCCAGCATGCCGCTGCGGGGGCCGCACACCAGGGCCGCAACCAGCAGGGCGGGCACCTGCAGGGTGATCGGCAGGTTTGCCAGCATCCAGCTGCCGTTGCCGGCGGGCAGGGGGGCGGCGGCCTGAATCAGCCCACCGACCAGGATCAGCAGCACACCGGCGATTGCGCCGCTCCAGGTGGCTAGGGCCCGCAAGTCATCCCCCGTGGTTGGAATCCATTTTGGGGGGTCACGCCATCGGCCTCGCTACCCTTAAACCAGCTTGTATGTCCATGGACCAGTTCGACTTGGGAGCAGGCGTGCAGCTCAGGGTCCAGCCCCGGTATCTCAAAACCGCTGACGCGATGCCGATGCTGCGTCCGCCCGACCTGGTGGATCCCGCCGAGGTGGGTGAGGTGACGGCGATCAAGGCCGGCAACCAGCTGGCCGTTCGCTTTCGCCGGGGGATTTTTTTGTTTGACAGGAGTCAGTTGAGATTGGTCAGCTAAAGACTGGCCAGCTGAAGCCAGCCAGCTTGGCTTTCACCGGTTAAGGGGATGGCTTTGCCAGGCCTGCTGGGCTGCTGCCAGGGCCTGGGGCGGACCACAGAGGCTGAGGGCCGGGGCCCCCAGATGCCGCCGGGCCACGGCCAGCAGGGTTTCGGCGTCGAGCCGCTCGGCCCGATCCAGGCACTCGGATACAAAGTGCGCGCCCAGGCCATGGCCGAGCACCAGGGCCTGGCGATCGGCGATCTGGCCGCAGGTCTGGCGCCCCATGGCGTCCTGGCCGCGGTATTTGGCTTTGGCCAGGGCCAGTTCGCCTGGGCTGAGTGGCGTTTCAAGCAGCCTTTGCCACTCCTCGAGCACTGCGGTGGTGGCTTCCCCCGCCCGCTCAGCAGAGGTGGAGAGGTGCCAGATGAACGGGGTGGCGCCGCGCCGGGCCGGCAGGTGAACGCCCACGTCGTAGGCCAGCCCCCGCTCCTCACGTAGGGCCATAAACAGCCGGCTGGACATCCCCAGGCCGAGGTGGGCATGGAGCACCCTCAGGGCCAGGGCATCGGGATCGCCCAGAGGCACGGTGGCGACTCCGAGCAACAGCACCAGCTGTTCGGTGTCCTGTTCAAGCAGGGCGATGGGCTGGCCGCAGGCGGGGGCCAGCGGTCCCGGCTCGTAGCGCGGAGCGGCCGTGGCCCAAGGAAAGTGCCCCAGGGCCCCATTGAAGCTCTCGGCCAGCTGGGCGGGCAGATCCCCGCAGGCCACTAGCAGGGCGCCCTCAGCCCCCAGGGGCGCCACCAGCGCTGCAAGTTGCTCCCTCTGCAGATCAGCCAACTCCTGCTCCACCCCCAGGGGGTCGTGGCCGTAGGGGCCGCCGCCGAACAGTTGCCCGCGCAGCTGGTCGTGGGCCAACTGGAAGGGATCCTCGCGCTGGCGCAGCAGGTTCTGCAGGTTGAGGTCCCTCTCCAGCTCAAATTGGTTCTGGCTCAGCCAGGGATCCCGCGCCATCGCCACCAAAAGCGGCAACAATTGCTCTGCGTCACTGCTGGCACATTTGAGGCTCAGCACCAGGCTGTCTTCACTGGCTTCGCAGCGCAGGGCCGCGCCTCGGCCCTCCACCAGATCGGCCAGGGCATCGGCGCCGTAGTCACCACAGCCCCTGGTCATCAACCCTGCCAGCAACTGGGCAGCTCCCCGCTGCCCCGGCTGATCGGCGCTGCTGCCGCCCCGAATCCAGAGCCGGCTGGCCACAATTTCCGGGCCGGGCCGACGCTGCCAGACCAGGGGCAGCCCCCCCGTGAGCTCCGTGCTCTGCCAGCTGACCAGTTGACTGGTCATGCCGGCACCGCTTCAAGTACGCAGGCCCGGCTTGGATCCAGCAGGGGCACCACCTGGCCCAGCAGATCCTGGCTGCTCCAGCTCTCGATTTCAGCTAGAGGCAGGGGCAGGGCCTGGTGCCGCCCCCAAAGCCGGTTGTTGCCGATCAGGCCGGCCAGTCCACCCGCGGCCTCCAGGCCAAAGCGATAGCCGTTGGCCACTAGGCGCTGGGCCCGCAGCCACTCCGGCTTGGTCAAGCCCTGCTCCTGGAGCTCTGCCCAAACCTGGGCGATGGCCCGGTGCACGGCGCCGAGTTCATCGGCTTCGCAGATCGCCTCCAGCAGGGCGAAGCTGCCGCTCTCCATCACGTGCAAGTCTAGTTCGATGCTCTCGACAATGCGCAGTTGCTCCCGTAGCCGCTCCACCAGCCGGCTGCGCCGCCCCTCGGCCAGCACTGTGGTGAGCAGGTCTGCTCCCATCACGCCGTGGAGATCGCTAGCCGGGGGCAGGCCCCAGAGCATCAGCAGCCGGGCCGATTCCAATCGGGGCACCGTGAGCCGGTGCAGCCCGGGCTGCACCGCCAGGGCTGGCGGCGGCGCCGGTTCGTCGATCGCGCCCAGTTGGGCCAGGGCGCTGGCAGCGATCCCTTCTTTGAGCTGCAGGAAGTCTGCGCCCCCACAGAGGGCCAGTACGCAGCGATTGGCGCCGTAGAGACGCCGGTGGAAATCGGCCATGGCTTCGGGCGTCTGGGCGGCCAGCAGCTCGCGGCG
Organism: Cyanobium sp. BA20m-14; assembly: GCF_024346295.1. Taxonomy (NCBI): domain Bacteria; kingdom Bacillati; phylum Cyanobacteriota; class Cyanophyceae; order Synechococcales; family Prochlorococcaceae; genus Cyanobium; species Cyanobium sp. BA20m-14. Next base: position 18,522 of record NZ_JAGQCR010000014.1, on the reverse strand, counting down.
CCCCAGGATCGGTTCGCCGTAGGCATGGCCAGGACAGCCCAGCCGGAGCAGCTGTTGCAGGGCGATTTCGTCGGGCTGGTCCTCGCTTTGGGCCAGCTCCTCCAGCACCACCTGGCGCTCCATTTCAAAGGCCCGGGGTTCGAGGCTGGGATGGAGCACCAGATCCAGCAGCAGCTCCAGGGCCTGGGCTGCCGACTCGGGGGGCACCAGCACGTGGTAGTGCACGTCATCGAAGCCCGTGGCGGCATTGCTGCTGCCGCCCATCGCCTCAATTTTGAGGTCAAATTCGCCCGGACCCAGCCGCTGGCTGCCCTTGAAAACCATGTGCTCGAGAAAGTGGGCCAGACCGCTTTCCGGGGCTTTCTCAAAGATGCTGCCGGCCCGGCACCAGAAGTCGAGACACACCAGGGGAGAATCGGCCAGCGGCAGCTGGACAAGCGTGGCGCCGTTGGCCAGCTGGAGCTCAGTGGGCTCGGCCAGGCCTGGCAACTGGGGTGCGGTCGGGGCCGATGTCAAGGCTTAGATACGTGGCAGGATCTGCATTCTGCTGGCTGCCATCTCCCCTTGAGTTCCGCTGCCCCATCCCGTCAGGATCCAGCCATTCCCAGCCCCGGGGGGATCCACCCCCTGGTGGATCGCCTGGCAGGGCTGATCCGCCAAGCCTGGCTAGAATTGCCCGAGCTGGCTCCCCTGGCGGTCAACCCCGAACTTGAGGCCATCAGCGGCAGTCTTGATGGCGAGGCCCTGTTCATCCGCAATGAATTGCGCCAGTGCCGCGGCCTGCGCAAGCTGCACCTGGAGACGGCCCGGCTCGGCAATGGTTTGCAGATCCTGCACTGCGTGCTCTTCCCCGATCCGCGTTTTGATCTGCCCATCTTCGGTGCAGACATCGTGGCTGGCCCGGCCGGAGTTTCCGCCGCCATCGTCGATCTCTCCCCGGTGGGGCCAGCCCTGCCGGCTGGCATCAGCGCCGCCCTCGCCGCCCGGCCCCGGGTTGGCTTCAGCCAGGAGCGCGAGCTGCCTGGCTGGGGGTCGATTTTTTCCCCCTTTGTGCGTTTTGTGCGCCCCACCAGCCCGGCGGAGGAAACGGCCTTTCTCGCGGAGGTTTCAGGCCTGCTGGAGGTGTTGACGGCGGCAATCAATTCGGCCAGCGCCGAGCCGCCGCAGCATCCCGCTACGGTTGAGCGATGGCAGGGCCAGCTCCACTATTGCAAGCAGCAGAAACAAAACGACAAAACCCGCAGGGTGCTGGAGAAGGCCTTCAACCCCGCCTGGGCCGACCGCTACATCGAGGAACTGCTCTTCGACGATCCGCCGGCTCCGTGAAAAAGGCGCTCCGGGCCGTGCCCAGCTGGGCCTGGTTGCTTGGCGGCGGGGTCTTGCTGCTGTTACTGGTGGTGGGCATCACCCGCCAGCAGCGCCCTGCCCTGGTCACCCCCCCGGCCGTTCCCGTCCAGCCTGGCCGGCCAGAGGCGGTGGCCGCCCTCGGCCGCCTGGAACCCGACGGGGATGTGCGCGTGCTGGCTGCGCCGATCAGTGGCGTTGGCAGCAGTCCGCGGATCAGCCAGTTGCTGGTGGAGGAGGGCGATGAGGTGCGCCAGGGCCAGTTGCTGGCCAGCTTTGATTCGGGCCCCAGCCTGCGTGCCCAGCAGGGGTTGCTCGCCGCCCGAATTGGCAATCTCGACCAGCGCCTGGCGGTGCAGACCCGAGACATCCACCGCTATCGCAGCCTGAGCCGCTCCGGGGCCATACCCAGCGGCGAATTGGACACCCGGGAAACGGCCCTGCTCGCCCTCCAGGGGGAGCGCCGGGAGGCCTGGTTGGAGCTGCAGAAGGTTCTTAGAGAACTCGAGCTCACCGAGCTGCGAGCTCCGATTGGCGGCACCGTATTGAAGTTGCACGCCCGGGTGGGAGAGCGGCCTGGGGATAGCGGCGTGCTCGAGCTTGGGGCCAGCAGCCGGATGCAGGCCCTGGTTGAGGTTTACGAAAGCGATGTGGGCCGAGTCCGTCCCGGCCAGCCGGTCGCCCTGATCAGCGAAAACGGAGGTTTCCAGGGCGAGCTCCAGGGTCGGGTGATCCGGATCAGTCCCCAGGTGAGGCAACGCACCCTGCTCTCCACCGACCCCACTGGCGACGCCGATGCCCGCATTGTCGAGGTGCGGGTGGCCCTTGCCCCAGCCGATAGCCAGCGGGTGCGTGCCCTGACTGGCCTGAAGGTGATTGCCCGCCTCGGGGCCGGCAACTCTCCGCCAGGTCGCTGATGTTTGCCCGCCTGTGGCAGGGCCGCCGCATCCCCTTGGCCTGGTTGTTGCTCACCCGTCAGCCGATGCGCCTGCTGGTGGCCCTGGCCGGCATTGCCTTTGCCGGCATCTTGATGTTCATGCAGCTGGGCTTCCGCGACGGCCTCTTTGATGCCAGCGTGACGATCCATCGCCTGCTCGATGCCGATCTGGTGTTGATCAGCCCCCGCTCCAGCAGCTCGGTGAGCATGGCGGGGTTCCCCCGGCGCCGGCTGGTGCAGGCCATGGCCGATCCCGCCGTGGTTGGCATCACGCCGGTGCATTGGAACCTGCTGCTCTGGCGCAATCCTGAAAACCGCGCCACCCGCTCAATTCTCACCCTGGGCTTTGAGCCAGCCGACCCCCTGTTCACCGATCCTTCCCTGGCCCGCAAGGCGAAGTTGCTGCAAGACCGGGGCCGGGTGCTGTTCGACGAGCTCTCCCGGCCCGAATTCGGTCCGGTGGCCGCTTGGTTCCGCTCCGGCCGCACCGTGGAAAGTGAAATCAGTGGTCAGCGGGTGCGGGTGGCGGGCCTGGTGGCGCTGGGCACCTCCTTCGGCGCCGACGGCAACCTGCTCACCAGCCACGAAACCTACCTGCGCCTATTGCCCAACACCCCGCCCGGCAGCATTGAGGTGGGCCTGATCCGGCTTACGCCAGGCTCAGCTCCGGCTGAAGTGGCGGCTCGGCTCAAACGGCGGCTGCCCGCCGACGTCACCGTGCTCACCAAGGACGGCTTCATTGCCTTTGAGCAGGATTACTGGCGCTCCAGCACCTCGATCGGCTTCATCTTCACCCTCGGCGCCGCCATGGGTTTTGTGGTGGGCTGCGTGATCGTCTACCAGATCCTCTACTCCGATGTGAGTGACCACCTACCCGAATACGCCACCTTGATGGCCATGGGCTACAGGCTGACCAGCCTGCTTGGGGTGGTGGCGCGCGAGGGCCTGCTGCTGGCCACCTTCGGCTACCTGCCGGCCTACGCGGCCGGCCAGGGGCTCTACCTGGTGGTGCGCAACGCCACCCAGCTGCCGGTGACGATGGACACCACCAGGGCCCTCACCGTTTTCATCATGATTCTGGTGATGTGTATGGGTTCGGCCCTGCTGGCCATGCGCAAGCTGGCCGATGCGGATCCGGCGGAGATCTTCTGATGGCCCCGATGCTGCGCCTCTGCGCTCTGAAGCATCACTTCGGCAGCGGCGCCATGCGTCGCCAGGTGCTCATTGATATCAGTCTCAGCGTTGAGGCCGGGGAGGTGGTGCTGCTGACGGGGCCCTCCGGCTGTGGCAAGACCACCCTGCTGACCTTGATCGGTGCCCTGCGCCAGGTTCAGGAGGGTTCGGTGCAGGTGTTCGGCGAGGAGTTGCGGGGTGCCAGCGCTGCCGCCAGGCTGCGCCTGCGCCGTCGCATCGGCATGATCATCCAGGGTCACAACCTCTTGCGCTGCTTGAGCGCAGAGCAGAACGTGCAGATGGGCGCCGACCTACTCGAGGGCCTCAGCTATCGGGCCCGGCGCGACCGCTCTCGCGAATGGCTGCGCGCCGTTGGCCTCCAGGACCACCTGGACAAATTGCCCCACGATCTCTCCGGAGGCCAGAAGCAGCGGGTGGCCATAGCCCGGGCACTGGCGGCGAGGCCCCAGCTGCTGCTGGCGGATGAACCGACTGCCTCGCTCGATTCCCGCACCGGTCGCGAGGTGGTGGAGCTGCTCAAGGGCCTGGCCAAGGACCAGGGCTGCGGCGTGCTGATGGTCACCCACGATCCCCGCATTCTCGATGTGGCCGACCGCCTGGTGCAGATGGAGGATGGCCGGCTCAGCCAGGGGGCCTATGCGATTGATTAGGCTTGTGAACTGACCCACCCCAGGTTGCCTCCCGCATGTCCAAGCGCAGAAATCTCAAGAAGGAAAAGCAGGAGCGCAACCGCGCCTACGCCCGCAAGTTCAAGAAGCGCAAGCTGCGCAACGACGGCCGGGGCGAGGGCGCCGGTAATGGCGTGACCGGCACCGCCAACAACGGTGGCGCCGCTGATTGATCAGCGCATCTAGCGCCTTGCTTGGGGGATCCGCAGGGATCCCTTTTTTCTTGTTCAGCCCTCCAGGCGACCCATGTTCCTGAGCGTCGTCATCCCCACCTACAACCGGCTGCCGATCCTGCGCAAGTGTCTGCTGGCCCTGGAAGATCAGCAGCTGGCCGCCCCAATCAGCGGCTATGAAGTGGTTTTGGTGGACGACGGATCCACCGATGCCACCTTGAGCTGGCTGGCTGAGCACGCAGCCGAGTTGCCCCACCTACGGCTGATCAGGCAGGAGCATGGGGGGCCCGCTGCAGCCCGCAACCGGGGGGTGCAAGGGGCAAGGGGCGATGTGATTGTCTTCATCGACAGCGATCTGGTGGTCACCCCCAGCTTCCTGAGTTGCCATGCCCAGGCCCTGCAACGCCACTGGAGCCGGCCCGGTCATCGCCCCTGCTTCACCTACGGCGCAGTGATCAACACGGCCAACTTTGACCAGCCCACCGGCGAGCCCCACAAGCTGCGCGATCTCTCCTTCGCCTATTTCGCCACGGGCAACGTGGCCATTGAGCGCCAGCTGTTGGAGCGGGCGGGCCTGTTCGACACCCGCTTCCGGCTCTACGGCTGGGAAGACCTCGAACTCGGTGAACGGCTGCGCCGGCTGGGCGTTGTGCTGGTGCGCTGCCCCGAGGCGGTGGGCTACCACTGGCATCCGGCCCTGCGGCTGGAGCAGATTCCCGATTTGATTCGGGTGGAGCGGGAGCGGGCGAAAATGGGCCTGGTGTTTTTCCTCAAGCACCCCACCCTGCGGGTGAGATTCATCGTCCAGTACACCTGGTTGCATCTGCTGCTCTGGGAGCTTCTCACCCTGGGTGGCCTGCTCAACGAGCGCAGTTTGAGGCCCCTGCTCGCCTTGCTGATCCGCGGCGGCCAGGCCGCCATGGCGATGGAATTGCTGCGACTGCCACTCAATCGCCTCGGGGTCAGGAGCCTGTTTGCTGAGGCCCGGATCCTCGCTGCCACCAAGGTTCAAAGCAGCCCGATTTGATAGGGTGAGCAAGTTCCAATCATTCCGCACACCTGCGTGTTTCGGGTGATCCGAGCGAGTTTTCCCACCGGCCATCCGTGCCGGTTTGACAGCTTCGGATCCCTGGCAGGTGGAGGCAAACCCGAAACCCCCCACACCCCACCATGGCTGTCGTCACTCTCTCCGAAATGATGGAGGCGGGCGCCCACTTCGGGCACCAGACCCGTCGCTGGAACCCGAAGATGTCGCGCTACATCTACTGCGCGCGCAACGGCGTTCACATCATCGATCTTGTGCAGACAGCAGTCTGCATGAACAACGCCTACAAATGGACCCGCAGCGCCGCCCGCAGTGGCAAACGCTTCCTGTTCGTCGGCACCAAGAAGCAGGCCTCTGAGGTGATCGCCATCGAGGCCAACCGCTGCGGAGCCTCCTACGTCAACCAGCGCTGGCTGGGCGGCATGCTCACCAATTGGACCACCATGCGGGCCCGCATCGACCGTCTCAAAGACCTTGAGCGGATGGAGAGCTCAGGCGCCATTGCCCTGCGCCCTAAGAAGGAAGCGGCGGTGCTGCGCCGCGAGCTCGAGCGGCTCCAGAAATATCTCGGCGGCCTCAAAAACATGCGCCGGCTGCCAGACGTGGTGGTGCTGGTGGATCAGCGCCGGGAAACCAACGCCGTGCTCGAGGCGCGTAAATTGGATATTCCCCTGGTGTCGATGCTTGACACCAACTGCGACCCCGATCTTTGCGACGTGCCAATTCCCTGCAACGACGACGCCGTGCGCTCGGTACAGCTGGTGCTCGGGCGGCTAGCTGATGCGATCAACGAAGGTCGTCAGGGTGCCCATGACCAGGGCCGTGAAGAGGAGGGCTGATCCCTCCAACACCTTTTTTCTTTGATTTCCGTTCCCCATCCCCCCATGGCTGAGATTTCGGCAAAGCTCGTCAAGGAACTGCGCGACCAAACCGGCGCAGGAATGATGGACTGCAAGAAGGCCCTCACGGAATGCTCCGGCGATACCTCCAAGGCCGTCGAATGGCTGCGCCAGAAAGGCATTGCCACCGCTGAGAAGAAGTCTGGCCGTGTTGCGGCCGAAGGTGCCATCGGCAGTTACATCCACACCGGCGCCCGCGTCGGTGTGCTGGTGGAGGTCAACTGCGAAACCGACTTCGTCGCCCGGGGCGAAGGCTTCCAAGAGCTGCTGCGCAACGTGGCCATGCAGATTGCCGCCTGCCCGAGCGTGGAGTACGTGAGCGTGGACCAGATCCCCGCGGCGGTTTCCGATCGTGAGAAGGCCATTGAGATGGGTCGCGATGACCTGGCGGGCAAGCCAGACCAGATGAAGGTCAAGATCGTTGAGGGTCGCATTGGCAAACGACTCAAGGAACTGGCCCTGCTCGACCAACCCTTCATCAAGGACAGTTCCGTCACCGTGGCCGAAATGGTGAAGCAGGTGGCCGGCAAGGTGGGCGAAAACATCCAGGTGCGGCGCTTCAACCGCTTCACCCTCGGTGAGGGCATTGAGGTGGAGAAAGCTGATTTCGCCGCTGAGGTGGCAGCGATGTCCCAGGCCAGCTGAGCGGGCGCTCCTTGCTGGTTCTGGAGGCCGCAGCTCGCCAGCTCAAGGAGCTGGAGAGTCAGCTGCTGGTATCCAATCCGAAGCTGGAAAACCACCTGGCCCTCTACCTCCAGGTGCTGCGCGATGGCTTGCTGGCGGCGGTCCAGCAGGCCTGCTTCCATCTGGCAACCCAGGTCTACCCCGATCGCTACGGCGGCCTGGAGCCGTCCAGCCGCCAGTTGTTGCATCGGCGGTTTGTCCAGCTGGTGCAGCGCACCAACGGCCTGCTCAGCTTGGAGCGGGTCGTGGGTCACGCCGCCCAGATCGCCCGGCAGCAGCAACGGGAGCGGCGCAGCCAGCGGCGCCGGGTGCTCGACTCGATCGCCGAGTTCGGGGCCGAGCAGGAGGAAGGGCCAGAGAAAGCGCCAGAGAAATGGCCCGAACAAGGGCCAGAGGGCTCGGTCCACCTGGGTATGGCCTTGCCGATAGCGTCAGATTTCCTTACCCCCCGGGGTGAGCGCACCCAGTCAGCTGGGCCCGCCGAATCCGATGGGGAGGGCGATGGCGATGGGGAGGGCGATGGCGATGGGGAAAGCGATGGGCATGGCGGTCAGGATTCCATGCTTTCGGTTTTGGCTGAGGTATTCCAGGATTGGCAGGGCAAGGCCCCTCCCCCCGCTCCCACTCCATGGGATGGGGAGGGGCTGCCAACCACCCCAGATCAGCTTTTGGCCTGGATCGGTGGTTTCGAGCTGGCCCTCAGTCGTCGCTTGCGCAACCTCTCCTATGCCCTCAATGGAGAGCTGCTGCGGCTTGGCATCAGCCGCACCGTGGTGCCTTTGAACCTGCTGGATGCTGCCCTCGCCGGTGAGCTTGAGCTGGTGGAAGCCCCAGCCAACCTGTTGCGCTTGCCGCTGCCACTGGGAATGGAACCCGACCTGGGTCGCATTGAGGCCATGGCGGTTTTGCTGCGGCCGGCGGATCTCGAACTCGAGCTCGCCAAACTGCGCACCTGCCGCACCCGGATCCAGCAGCATGTCCAGGAGGTGCGCAGAATGGCCCAGCACTATCGCCGCACCCAGCGGCGCGTTCAGGCGCTCGAGGCGGAACAGTTGTGGCTGCAGGACATCAACCCAGCCCCGCCAGCGCCGAGCCTGCCGCCCTAGATCCCTGGCTGCAGCCCCTGCAGCAGGCGTTGGAGCTGGAGGCCGCCCGGGGCTTCGCCAACCTCAAGGGGCGACAGAGCTGCTTCAGTGCCTTCCTGGCCCAGCAGTTGCAGCAGGGGCCCCAGGGGCTGCCGGCGGCGGAGCTGGAGCGGGTGCTTGCCCTGCGCGAGGGTTTCCTCCGCTATGACGAGCTCTCCCTCGCCAGACGCCAGTCGCTGGTGCGCCAATGCCGGGAGCGCCTGCATTCCCTGCGCCAGGCCCATCGCCCCGTGCTGGCCGTGGCCCCACCCCGGTTGCGGCTGGTGCCAGCCAGCCAGCCAGCCAGCCAGCCAGGCGGCAAGGCTGCGGCTGTCAGGAACTTCAATGCCGATACACCCCTCGCCGAGATCCCCGGGGTCGGCCCCAAGACGGCCAGCCGGCTGGCCCAGCTGGGCCTGCTGCTGGCGCGCGACCTCCTTCACTACTACCCCCGCGACTACCTCGACTACGCCAATCTGGTGCGGATCGCTGGCCTGGAGCCCGGGCGCACCGCCACGATCGTGGCCACGGTGCGCCGCAGCCACGCCTTTGCCAGCCCCCGCAATCCCAACCTCTCGATTCTGGAGTTGCAACTTGTCGACTGCACCGGTCGTATCCGGGTCAGCCGTTTTTTTGCCGGCCAGCGTTTTTCGAGCCCCGGCTGGCTGAAAACCCAGCAGCGCCAGTATCCGCCCGGGGCCACCGTCGCCGTCAGTGGGCTGGTCAAGGAAACTGCCTACGGCCCGGCATTTCAGGATCCCCTGATCGAGGTTCTGGAGTCGGCCCAGGCGCCGGTGCGCTCAGGCGCCATCGGCCGAATGCTGCCCGTCTATGGACTCACCGAGGGTCTGGGGGCCGACCGTCTGCGCCAGGTGGTGGCAGCGGTGCTGCCCTTGCTGCGGGATTGGCCTGACCCCCTGCCGGAGTCGATCCGCCACAGCCAGGGGCTCATAGGCCGTGCCGATGCGCTCACCCAGATCCATGCCCCGGCCAACCAGGAGCAGTTGCAGGCCAGCCGGCGCCGGTTGGTATTCGATGAATTTCTGCTGCTCCAGCTCTCTCTGGCCCAGCGCCGACATCAACTCCGTCAGCGCCAGGCCCCACCCCTGCTGTTGCTGCCCGGTGGGGAGTGCTTGGTGGAGCGTTTCCTTGCCATCCTGCCCTTTGCGCTGACGCAGGCCCAGGAGCGGGTGTTGGCCGAAATCCGGGCCGACCTGGCCCGCCCCCAGCCGATGGCCCGCCTGGTGCAGGGCGATGTGGGCAGCGGTAAGACCGTCGTCGCCCTGGCCTCCCTGCTCTGCGCCATCGAGGCCGGTTGTCAAGGGGCCCTGATGGCCCCGACCGAGGTGCTGGCCGAGCAGCACTACCGCAAGCTGGGTGAGTGGCTGCCCCAGCTCCATGTCAGCTCGGCCCTGCTCACCGGCTCAACCCCCGCCCCCCGGCGCCGGGCCCTGCTACAAGACCTGGCCAATGGCCAGCTGCAATTGCTGGTGGGTACCCATGCCCTGCTGGAAGACCCGGTGCAGTTCGACCGCCTGGGGCTGGTGGTGGTGGATGAACAGCATCGCTTCGGCGTGCGCCAGCGCAATCGCCTGCTGGCCAAGGGGCTCCAGCCCCACCTGCTGACGATGACGGCCACGCCGATCCCCCGCACCCTGGCCCTCTCGGTGCATGGCGACCTCGACGTCAGCCAGATCGATGGTCTGCCTCCCGGGCGCCAGCCGATCCGCACCGTCCTGCTCAAGGGCAGCCAGCGGCAGCGGGCCTATGGGTTGATCCGCGAACAGGTGGCCCTGGGCCAACGGGCCTATGTGGTGCTGCCCCTAGTGGAAGAATCTGAAAAACTCGACCTGCGCTCGGCCGTGGAGGTCTATCACCAGCTCAAGGAAGAGGTGTTTACCGAATTGCGGGTCGGCCTCCTGCATGGACGGCTCAACAGCGCCGACAAGCAGGCTGCCATCGCTGCCTTTGCCGCCGGTGACACCCAGGTGCTGGTGAGCACCACGGTGGTGGAGGTAGGTGTGGATGTTCCCGAGGCCAGCGTGATGCTGATCGACCATGCCGAGCGCTTCGGCCTGGCCCAGTTGCACCAGCTGCGCGGCCGGGTGGGCCGGGGGGCGGCCGCCTCCCACTGTCTGCTGATCAACGACAGCAGCAACGTGCTGGCCCGCCAGCGCCTGGAACTGCTGGTGCGCTCCAGCGACGGCTTCGAGATTGCCGAGATGGACCTGCGCCTGCGGGGGCCGGGCCAGGTGCTGGGAACCCGTCAGTCGGGCCTGCCCGATCTCGCCCTGGCCAGCCTCACCGACGATGGCGACGTGCTGGAACTGGCCCGGGCCGTGGCCCAGGAAATCACCCAGGCCGATCCCAGCCTGCAGGCCCACCCGGGTCTGGCCCAGGCCCTGGACGAGCAACGGCGCCGCCAGATGGACCAGGCCGCCCGCCTCAATTGACCGCCATGCCCCTGCGTCCCTGGAGCCCGATTCCGATCCACGACTGCGCTGAGCCGCTGCTGCCCATAGCTGGGGCCCTGTGGCGGCTGGAACCCCATCCCTACCTGGCCCTGGGGGCGCCCTACGGCCCCGATGGCAATCCCTTTTTGCTGCGCAGCGGGGTGGTGGATCGGTTGCTCCAGGCGCAGCAGGCCCTGCAGCTGGAGCACCCAGACCTGCGCCTGGCCATCTTTGATGGCTGGCGTCCCCTGGCGGTGCAGCGCTTCATGGTGCGCCACGCCCTGGTGGCTGAATGCCGCCGCCTCGGCGTTGATCCCGATGCCGATTCGCCGGAGCGGGCCCTGGTGGCCACTGAAGTGGGGCGTTTTTGGGCGCCCCCGAGTGGGGATCCCGCCACGCCGCCCCCCCACAGCACTGGTGCGGCGGTGGACCTTACCCTGGCGAATGCCTGCGGAGCGCCCCTGCCCATGGGTGGCGCCATCGATGCAATCGGGCCCATATCGGAGCCGGCCTTCCATGCCGCCGCCGCCCGGCTAGATCCGGGCGGGGAGGCGGCTTGCTGGCACCGGCACCGGCAATTGCTGGCCGAGGCGATGGCTTCAGGAGGCTTTGTCCAGCATCCCAACGAGTGGTGGCACTTCAGCTGGGGAGACCAGCTGTGGGCCTGGCGCAGTGGTGCCAGCCAGGCCCGCTACGGCCGGGTGGGCAAAGAGGAGGGCTCGGAAGTTTGAAGCCCGGCAGCTAACCAGGCATCAACTGCCGGGCGGCCACTCTTGGTTACGAAATCCCCCAGGCTGCTGCGCCCGCCGGCCCCTTGCCAGGCCTGCAGCAGGGGCTCCAGGGTGACTTCCAAATCGGCTAGCGCCATTTTTTCAAGGTAGGGCTCCGCCAGACGGCTGAGGTTGGGGGTGCCACCGAGCCACAGTTGGTATTGGTCGACTCCGCTGCCCACCAGGCCGATCTCGGCCATGTATGGGCGGGCACAGCCATTGGGGCAGCCGGTCATGCGCACTAGCACCGACTTGGAGATGCCATTGCGCTGCAGCAGGGTGTCGAGTCGCTCCAGCACCGCTGGAAGAATCCGCTCTGCCTCGGTCACTGCCAGGCCGCAGAGGGGCAGAGCAGGACAGGCTAGGGCGTGACGCGCCAGGGGGGCGGTCTGTTCAGGAGCTTCGTAACCCAGAGCCGCCAGGGCCTCGCGCACGCTTGAGCGCTGGGCCGTGCCGATGTTGCAGAGCAGCACGTCCTGGTTTGGGGTGAGCCGCACCTCGAGTTTGTAAGTGGCCACCAGCTGACGCAGGCCGGCTTTGAGCTCCCCGGCCAGCCGTCCGCTGAGCACCGGCAAGCCGACAAACCAAAGGCCTTTGGACTGGCGGTGCCAGCCGAGGTAATCCTCGAGCTTGCCCTTGGGCTCTTGCCGCAGGGGCTTGATCGGATGGCTGAAATAACCGGCCTGGAGCTCCTGCTTGAACCAGGCCACGCCGCGGTCGTGGATCAGATACTTCATCCGGGCATGGCGCCGCTGCTCCCGGTCACCGTGGTCGCGCTGCAGGGCCAGGATCGACTGCACCAGATCGAGCAGATGTTCGCTTGCTACGTAGCCGAGGGGGTCGGCCGTGCGGGCGAAGGTTTCCTCCTTGTTGTGGGTGCGGCCCATGCCACCGCCCACGTAGACATTGCAGCCCTTGGCTCTGCCTTGGGGATCGCAGAACAGCACCAGGCCGATGTCCTGGGTGAGCAGGTCGACCGAGTTGTCCCCGGGAACGGTTACGGCCACCTTGAATTTGCGCGGCAGATAGGTGGCCCCATAGAGAGGTTCGCTGCTGTCGCCGCTGAAAACTCCGCCCTCCAGCTGCCGTGCCCTGACTGCTTTAACGCTGTTGCTGGGCTTGATCCGGTAACTGAGCTCGCCGTCCACCCAGATGTCGAGGTAGGAGCCTTCGGCTGCCTGGGGGGTCAGGAGGTCGGCGATGTCATCGGCCAGCTGGCGGGCGGCCGGGTAGGCACCTTTCTCAAAGGGTGCGGCTGGAGCCATCACATTGCGATTGATGTCCCCACAGGCCGAGAGGGTGGAGCCGAGTTGGCGCACGATTGTGCCGATCACCTCCTTGAGGTTTTCCTTGTGGACGCCGTGCATCTGGAAGGCTTGGCGGGTGGTGGCGCGCAGGGTGCCATTGCCGAGCCTGTCGGCCAGCTCGTCGATTGCCAGATAGAGCCCGCCTGGAACCCGGCCGCCGGGGTTGCGCAGCCGCAACATCATCTGCCAATCCTTTTCCTCCCCCTTGCGGCGGTTGTCACGGTTGTCCTGCTGGTAGCTGCCGTGAAATTTCAGGATCTGGATCGCGCCATCACTGAAATTGGGAGCTTCGTTGCCGAGTTCCCCGAGCAGCGGCTCCTTCAGGTGGCCGCTGTTGGTCTTGAGCTGTTCAAATTTGGACGGGGTCTTTGAAGAAAGCTTTGACGGGGGCTTACTGGTAGAAGCTTGGCTACTACTGGATCCGTCCATGACATCTGGCATCGGGTCCTGGGCACAACGCTCGACGACCCTGAAGTTAGCGAACGGCGTTCAATACAGTCGCGCTGGTTTGCCCTGGCCCCTTGTCGACCTTCCTGCTCGAAATCGGCACCGAGGAAATGCCCGCCGATTTTGCCCGGCTGGCCCTGCCCCAGCTCCAGCAACTGGTGGGCCGCGATCTGGCCAGCCTGCGGCTGAGTTCCAGCCAGATCCGCTGCACCAGCACGCCGCGGCGGCTAGTGGTCTGGGTCGAAGGGTTGCCTGAGCGCCAGCCAGACCTGGAAGAGGAGCGCAAGGGGCCTCCCTCGGCCCAGGGCTGGAAGGACGGCCAGCCGACCGCGGCGGCCCTGGGTTTTGCCAGACGATGTGGTGTGGCTGCCGAGGCGTTGCGGAGCCGCGATACCCCCAAGGGTCCCTTTGTCTTTGCCCGCTGTGTCGCGGCGGGTCTGCCGACGGGGACTGTGCTGGCAGAGCAGATCCCGCTCTGGCTCGCTGCCCTTCAGGGACGTCGTTTTATGCGCTGGGGCGCCGGGGAAATCCGCTTTTCCAGGCCCGTCCGCTGGCTTTTGGCCTATCTGGATGCCCTGCCGATACCGCTCTCCCTGGTAGGTAGCGACCCGGCTATCAGCACCACCACGGTGAGCCGGGGCCATCGGCTCCACTGCGCCGCCGTAGCGATTGGCAGCGCCCAGGCCTACTTCCCTGCCATGGCTGCTGCGGGGGTCGTGGTGGATCGGGATCGCCGCGCCGAACTGATCCGGGCTGCCGTGGACCAGGCCGCCGCCACCCACCAGGCAGATGCCGACCTGCCCGACAGCCTGTTTGAGGAGTTGGTCGATCTGGTCGAGTCGCCCTCCCTGCTGGAAGGCCGCTTTGCTGAGCGCTACCTCGACCTCCCCGCCGAGGTGCTGTGCACCGTGATGCGGTCCCACCAGCGCTATGTGCCGCTCTACCGCCAGGAGCGCAGCAACGACCCCCTCGGCCTAGATGCCCGCAACAGCCTGCTGCCCCGCTTCCTCTGCATCAGCAATGGCCTGCCCGCGGCGGCGGCCACCGTGGCCCGCGGCAATGAGCGGGTCTTGAGGGCCCGCCTTGCCGATGCCGAGTTCTTTGTCAGTGCCGACCGCGCCGTGGCCAGTATTGACCGCCGCGACCAGCTCGCCCGCGTCACCTTCGCTGCAGGCCTGGGCAGCCTGCTGGAGCGCACCGAACGGCTGGAATGGTGCACCGATGTGCTGCTCCAGCAGCTGGAGCTCCCGGCTGGCTCTCCTGAGCTGGCCCGCCGGGCCGCCCACCTCTGCAAGCACGACCTGGTGAGCCAGATGGTCGGTGAGTTCCCGGAACTGCAGGGCGCTATGGGCGGCAAGTACCTCCTGGCCGAGGGGGAGCCCCGTGGCGTCGCCCTGGCTGTGTTGGAGCACTACCTGCCCAGGGGAGCAGGAGATGGCCTGCCCAGCTCCCCTGCCGGCGCTGTGCTGGCCCTTGCTGAGCGGCTGGAGCTGCTCTTGAGCATCTATGCCAAGGGAGAGCGACCGACGGGCTCCTCCGACCCCTACGCCCTGCGCCGCGCCGGTCAGGGACTGCTGCAGATTCTCTGGGATAGGGGCTGGCGGCTGGACCTGAACGCCCTGCTGGAGCGTTGTGCCCCCCACTGGGCCCAGCTGCTGCCCCACCTTGGCGTAGAGCCGCAGGCCCTCGCCCACGATCTGGTTGAATTCCTGCGCCAGAGGTTGTTGACCCTGCTGGAAGAGGACGGCATGGACGGCGACCTGGTGCAGGCCGCCGCAGGCGAGACCGTGGCGCTGCAAAGGGTGCTGGGGGACCCTGAGGACGCGCGGCAGCGGGTGGCCCTGCTGGTGCAGTTGCGCCGCAGCGGCGAGCTGACGTCCGTTCAGGCGGTAGTTACCAGGGCCACCCGGCTGGCGGAGCACTCTGAGCTCAGCACCACCGTGCTCAGTGCCGACGGGGTGGTCAATGCCGACCTGTTCGAAAAGGAGAGCGAGTCGGCCATGCTCGCCGTTCTTTCCGCCCTTGAACCGATAGCCCTGGCCGGCTCGCCTGAACGTTATGGCCAGCTTGCCCGGGGTCTAGCCGCTGGGGCGGACGCCCTGGCGGAATTTTTCGATGGCCCGCAGAGCGTGATGGTTATGGCCCAGGATCAAGCCGTGCGCACCAACAGACTCAATCTGTTGGCCGTGCTGCGCAATCAGGCCTCGGTGCTGGCCGACTTCAGCCGGATAGGCGGCTGAGCGGGCTCTGGCTGGCTGCCTACTTGGCAGCCAGCACAGGTTCACGCTCCTGATCTGTCTTGCCCGGCTCTGGCCGGGGCACTTGGCCAGCCACCTTGATGCCTCCCTTGATGCTGCTCACCGCCAACATGGCGTTGACCTCGGCATCTTCCCGAACTGCGCTGCTGACTGGCTTGTAGCCCTGGGGCGCCAGGGCATTGCCCCTGAGCACCGAACCCAGGGTGAGGAGGGTTAGCTTGAGTTGCTGCCAGGGATTCATCATGACAACACGCTTATACAAATAGCTGTCAAATGTAAGCCGTTGAACATCTTTGTCGTCACACATCTCGACGAAAGCTTCGCGGGCTGCGTCGTTGCGATAGAAAATATTTTGCAGAATCTCCAGCACTTTGTAGGTGGCTCCGTATTTCCGGTCCCATTTCTTTAGATATTGTGTGAGGTCCTGCTCTGTTGGAATCCTGCTGCCAGCGGAGCTGGCTTCGACAATCTGCTCGGCGCACATGCGCCCGCTCTTAGCGGCAAAATAAATCCCTTCGCCGGAGCTCTTGGTCACGTAGCCGGCCGCATCGCCAACCAGGGCCATGCGACCCACAACCCGCCGCGGCCTGGGATGTTCGGGGATTGGGTGGGCCTCCACCTTGATCACCTCGCCGTTGACCAGACGCTTCTTGGCCCGTTCGCGAATGCCTACCTGGAGGCTTTTGATCAAGCTCTGGTTTTGCTGCATGGTGCCGGTGCCCACGGCCACATGGTCGTACTTGGGGAAGACCCAGGCATAAAAATCTGGGGAAACATCGGTACCTACGTACATCTCGGCGAGATCTTCGTAATACTTCATTTCCTCTATAGGCAGCCTAATTCGTTCCTGGAAGGCGATCGCCACGTTGTAGTCGCCAGCATCCATGGCCTTTGCTACGCGACTGTTGGCGCCATCGGCCCCAACGATCAGATCCACCTCCAGGCTTTTCGACTGGCCAGTGGCCTCGCCGCTGGAATAGTCGGAGTAGGTGAGGGTGTAAGGACCCTGGCGATTGGTGCCGGTTTCAATCTTGGTCACCAGACCGTTCACCAGTTGGGCGCCAAGCTGGGAGGCCCGTTCACGCAAGTAGGCGTCGAGAACCTCGCGGCGGCACATGCCTATGTATTCATCTTGGTTTTCAAGATTGATATCCACCTCCCGGTTTGAGGGGGAAATCATCTTCATATGACGCACCTTGCGATCGATAATCGACTCGGGCAGGTCAAATTCGCTAACCATGCAGAGCGGAATGGCGCCCCCACAGGGTTTGGCGTTATCGAGCTTGCGCTCAAAGATCCAGGTTTGAATCCCGGCCTTGGCCAGCACTTCAGCCGCACAGGAACCACTGGGTCCGCCACCCACCACTGCCACACGCAACATCGGAAAACCGCTCCGCCAGGAAGGATGTTGCTTTGAAGCTAACACTGCTGCTTGGGTGGCCGGCGACCCCCCAGCCCTGCCCACTTAGGATCCGCATCAGATCGGGCGGTTGATAGGTGCCAGTGGGGGGAGCCGCGTGAACCTTCGCAACCCCAGTGGTTCCGGTCGCTCTTCGGCTGCGGGTCCCCGGGCGGTGGACGACATACCTGTCGCCCGAAGGACAGCCCCACCAGCGAGTCGAACCAACCGTTGGCTTCTGCGCCTGAGCATCGGCAGTGCCAGCCTGCTCATCGTGCTTGGCGGGTTGCTGGCTCTGCGGCCCAGGTTTCTGGTGGACCTGCTCGGCTTGCCTCCCGTCAGTGGCCTCGACGCCCGGATGGGTCCGGATGGTCGCCTGTTGGGCCACTTCCCCTACGCGGAGCTTCCAGAATCTGAGCTGGCTTCGGTGGCCCCTGGGTTGGCCCTGCACCGTGATGCGGCCGGGCCCCTGCTGGCCATGCAGCGCGATGCCGCGCAGGACGGGGTGCGTCTGGTGGTACTGAGTGCTTTCCGGCCAGTGGGACTCCAGAAGGAGTTGTTCTTTGACGTGAAGGCAGAACGCAGCCAGAGCGCCAGGGAAAGGGCCATGGTTAGCGCTCCCCCCGGCTTTTCCGAACACAGCACCGGCTATGCGGTGGATCTGGGCGATGGGAGCGAGCCGGCAACCAACCTGGCGGCCTCATTCGATCAGACAGCAGCCTTTGCCTGGCTTCAGGCCCATGGGGCCCGCTACCACTTCACCCTCTCATTTCCGCGGGACAACCCCCAGGGGGTGAGTTATGAACCCTGGCACTGGCGATTCGAGGGCAGTGCCGAGGCCCTCAAGGTGTTCGAGCCGGCCCAGCGTCTTTCCCGCTGAACAGGGGGCTGTGGGCTGGGTCAGGGGCAAGGCAGGGCAGGGTGGGTTAGGGTTTAACCTTGGCCACAAATTTGCCTCATCTGGAGGCGGGGCCAATATTTCTTTTAAAAGAAGCTTTCAACTCTATGAGTAGCGGCGCACACACTGGCACGCCGATTCGCAACATTGCGATCATCGCCCACGTTGACCATGGCAAAACAACCCTGGTAGACGCCCTGCTCGGGCAGTCGGGCATTTTCCGCGAAGGAGAGGCGGTGCCCACCTGTGTGATGGATTCCAACGACCTGGAAAGGGAACGGGGAATCACCATTCTCTCAAAAAATACCGCTGTTGATTACGAAGGCATACGGATCAATATCGTTGATACCCCCGGCCACGCTGATTTCGGTGGTGAGGTGGAGCGGGTTTTGGGAATGGTCGATGGCTGTCTCTTGATCGTTGATGCCAATGAGGGGCCCATGCCCCAAACTCGCTTTGTGCTCAAGAAGGCTCTCGAAAAAGGCCTCCGTCCGATCGTGTTTGTTAACAAAATTGATAGGGCCCGGGTCGATCCGGAAGTTGCCGTCGACAAGGTGCTCGACCTATTTCTTGAACTTGGCGCTGACGACGATCAATGCGATTTTCCCTACCTCTTTGGTAGTGGCATGGGCGGTTATGCCAAGCCCGACATGAAAACCGAGAGCGACACGATGAAGCCGCTCTTTGACGCCATCTTGCGCCACGTTCCACCGCCTGTTGGGGATCCAGAGAAACCCCTGCAGCTGCAGGTGACCACCTTGGATTACAGCGATTTTCTCGGCAGGATCATGATCGGCCGCATTCACAACGGCACCATCAAGGCGGGCCAGCCGGCGGCGTTGATCCGCGATGACGGCAGCATCAAGCGCAGCCGTATCAGTAAGTTACTGGGCTTCCGCGGCCTGCAGCGGGTCGAGATCGA
>NZ_JAGQCR010000139.1:0-8171 GCF_024346295.1 Cyanobium sp. BA20m-14 | reverse complement strand
AGCACCGCCGCCAGCACGTTGGCACTCACATGCAGGCGCCGCATGCGTGGCGAACGCTGGATTTCCGGGCGGGAGGCCATGGCCAGCAACAGCAGGCCCGTGAGCAGGGCCCCACTCCAGTAGTGGGAACTCCAGAAGGCCCCACTGAAGGGGTTATCGGACACCCGCCAGATCTCCGGCTGGCTGCCCAGGCCCAGCAACCCCGCCCAGGTGAGCAGGGCAAAACTCGCCCGCAGGGCTGGCCGCCGCACCCGCCACAAAGCCAGCAGGGCCAGCAAGCTGCCGAGGGCCGCCAACACCAGCAGGGCCAACCGTCCCTGTCCGCCGACAAAGGGGGTGCCGGGGTCAAACCAGCGGCTGAGGAAGGAGTACACCAGGGCGATCAGCACGGCCACCACGACACCGCCAGCGAGCCAGCGGCCGTGGTCGGCATGTTCCTGGGGCACGGTGAGGGGCTGCCTGCTCAGCCCTAGGCGCCGCTCCCGCGCCAGGAGGCCCAGCCGCACCGTGGCCCCAACCACCGGATAGACGAACAACATCGCGAGCACCGGATGCAGCAGGGCAAACCAATCGATCGGGGTCATCGCAACGGAAGCTCTGCAGGGAAGTCTGCCCATCCCTGGCCCTGGCGGCCATGACTGGTCAGGGGCGCAACTCAGGGCAGCAACTCAGGGCAGCACCGCCGGCCAGCTCTGGCGAATCAACAGCAGGGAGAAGTAGGGCTGCTCGTCGGCGGGCACCTCGGCCGCCGGCGCCAGCAGCTGGTCGGGCCAGCCCACCCGCTGGGCAAAGAGACAGGCGTCCAGCAGCCCCCGCTCCGCCAGCAGCGGACGCACCCAAGCCCAGCGATGGCCAAGCTTGAGCAGGGCCAGCACCATGCCCTCGCCGCAGGCTCGCTGCAGCAGGGCCGCCAGCTCCTCGGCGCCGTCGGGGGTGGGCCGGATCAGCAGGGCGTCCTGCTGCAGGGCCAGGGGCCAGGGCAATCCCTGGGAGGAGGCTGCCGCGGCGGCCGCCGCCACCGCGGTGATGCCCGGAATCACCGCCACCGGACAGGCCGGATGGCGTTCAGCCAGGGCGAGTAGGGCATAGGAGGCGCTGGCGTAGAGGGAAGCGTCGCCCTCACACAACAACACCACCGCATGGCCGGCGGCCACCTCAGCAGCCAGGGCCGCGGCGGCGCTGTGCCAGGCAGCCTGGCGCGGTTCAGCGCCGGCCACCATCGGAAACAGCAGCGGCAAGCGCCGCTGCTGGGGCCCGATCCAGGGGGCGGCAATGCGGGCGGCCATGCCATCGGCACCCTCCCGGGCCACCGGGTAGGCCACCACCTCCGCTGCCCCGATCGCCCGCACCGCCGCCACCGTAAGCAGCTCCGGATTGCCTGGCCCCACCCCCACCAGGGTGAGCCCCGCCGCCGCCAGCTCTCCTGGGAATTCTGCCAAGGACACCACTGGCCTGCTGCTGCTGCCTTTCTAGGCTGGGAATTGAACGAGCCCTGGCCAAATGAGTCTCCTGCAGGTGTTTGCCACCGACCCGGCCGGACCAGCCTCCCCCAGCCTCTCCAGCAGCGATCCGGCCCAGATCGCCGCCACCCTGGCGCCACTGGGCATCGGCTTTGAGCGCTGGCAAGTCAAAGCCCCCCTGGCCCCAAACGCCGATCCGGCCGCGATCCTGGCCGCCTACAGCGCCGAAATCGCCCAGGTACGGGCCGGCGGGTCGTACCCCACGGTGGATGCGATCCGCATGACGCCGGAGCACCCCGACCGCCAGGCCCTACGTCAGAAGTTTCTGGCCGAGCACATCCATAGCGAAGACGAGGTGCGCTTCTTCGTAGAGGGCCAGGGCCTCTTCTGCCTGCATGTTGGCGATGCGGTGCTGCAGCTTTTATGTGAAGCAGGCGACTGGATTTCCGTGCCAGCTGGCACGAAGCACTGGTTTGACATGGGCCCAGAGCCCCACTTCTGCGCCCTGCGCTTCTTCGACAACCCCGAAGGCTGGGTGGCCCAGTTCAGCGGCGACCCAATCGCCGAGCGCTATCCGCGCCTCGACGAACTATCCGCACCTCGACGAACTTGAAGATTTGAATGGGCTTAAAAGCCCCCAGCGAAGCTACTTTTTGGCTCCCCGGGGCTGCGCAGAGCCAATCACTGCAGGGGCTCAAGCTGCAGGGGCTCTAACTGCAGAGTCGAATGGTCGATGCCCAGCTGGGCCAACTCAGCCTTTGCTCTATGCAGCAGGGCCATGTCGTCTACCTGCTGGGGATCGCGAAGGAGGTGCGCCGTCAGCGCCGTTTGGGAGGTGCTCATTCCCCAAATATGGATATGGTGCACCGCCGCCACCCCTGGCAGCGCAGCCAAGGTGCGTTCCACAGCGTCTCGATCGATGCCTGGTGGGATCCCGTCCAGGCTCACCAGCACCGACTGGCGCAGCAGGGTCCAACCGGTCCAGGCCACGGCCACACCCACGCCAATACCGGTGAAGGGATCGAGCCAGTGGATGCCGGTGAACTGAATCAACAGGGCGCTGACCAGCACCGCAGCACTCACCGCCGCATCGGTGAGCAGGTGCACCACCGCAGCTCGGCGGTTGAGATCGTGGCTGTGGTTGTGGCCAAACAAACGGGCCGAGCCCAGGTTCACCGCGATGCCCAAAAGGGCCGCCACCGCCACCGGGCCAGGGGTTAGCTCCACCGGCTTGGCCAGTCTTTGTACGCCCTCCACGATCACAACGGCGGATGCCATCAAGATCAAGGCCGCGTTGATCATCGAGGCCAGCTGGGTGCTGCGGCCAAATCCGTAGGTGAATTGCCTGCTGGCGGGCATGGCGCTGAGGCGCTCGGCCCCCCAGCCCAGCAGCAACCCCGCCACATCGCCGAGGTTGTGCAGGGCATCACCGATCAGGGCCAGAGAGCCAAAGCCGATGCCAATGGCCAGCTGTAAAGCAGAGAGGCCGCTGTTGAGCAGCACACTCCAGCGAAAGGCCGCCGGATTCCCATCTCGATGTTCGTGCTGGATGTGGCGTGGCAACCGCTGGCGGCCCACGGCTGGATGGCTCATGGGCTTTTTTTAGGTCAGTTTTGCTGTGCTGTCTGCCGAAGCTCTTGGCCTAGATCCCATGCCACGCGGGGCCATTCCCTTCAGAATTGGACAGCCTATTAACTGGGCTTTTGCCTTGAGGGATCCCCGTTCTGGCCTGGTTGTTGCAGTGGGCAGTTGGCCGGCACTGGGCAGTTGGCTGGTGCTGGGCCTGCTAATCGGGTTGGCGATGGGGCCATACCAGGCGCTCTCGGAACTCGGTTTCCGGATACAAGCAGCCCTTTGGCTCTCGGCTGAGCCCCAATCGCTGCTCGGCTGCTTGCTGGTGTTTGGGGCCACCAGCCTGCTGGTTCTCCTGGCTTGGGGGCCGCTGGCTGGCGGCCGCGGGGGCGGCACCGCGTCGTTGCTCGCCCTCGATCGCGCCTCCCAGTCCGAAGGCAAGGCGGTTGAGCTGCTCTGGCTGCAGCAGCTCAACCTGGCCACCCAGCTGCGGCGGCTGCCCTTGATGTTGCTTACCCATCTGGGGGGCCTGGCGGTGGGAGTGGAGTCGCCATCAGTGGCTCTGGGTGCCAGCTTGCTGCTGGGGATTCGCAGACGCTGGCCCCGGTTGCAGCCCCTGGCCTCTCTCTCGCCCCAGCTATTGGCCGTGATCGGCGGCGCGGCCGGATTGGGGGCGGCGTTTCGCTCGCCCCTGCTGGCCGTTGCCTACGGATTAGAAGAGCTTGGCCGGCACAGTAGTCTGCCACTGCTAATGCCGGCCCTGCTCCTGGCAGGTAGCGGCACCCTGGTGGCCACCACCATGGGGCAGCCCGCTCGCCTGCCTGGCCTGGCGCTGGGTTCCCTGGCAACGGGGGTCTGGGGCTGGGCCGTGCTGCTCACCCTGGTGGGCGCTGCTGCCGGCGCCCTGTTTATGCGTTTGTTGCTGCCGGCGGCTGCCGTTGTGAAGCAATTGCTGGGGCAGCGGCGGCTCCTCGGCACCTTTGTCCTGGCGGGCACACTTAGCCTGCTGGCGCTTGTCAGTGGCGGCCTGAGTCTCAACGACGGCTCCCTGTCGCTGGCTGCTGCGCTTTCTGGCGAAACGGTGGGCTCCCCAGCTATCTGGCTTTGGCGTTTACTCTCCAGTGTGCTCAGCCTGGCGCTAGGGGCTCCTGGCGGGCTGATGCACAGCAGCATGACCCTGGGCGCCCTGCTAATTAGTCCGCTACAGGCGCTGCCAGAACTCAGCAGCAGCGACCTGGCCCAGTTGGCTGCGGTAGGGGCCACGGCTCTGTTCGCCGCTGCCCATGGGGCGCCGCTCTTTTGCGCTGCCTTCGTGTTCACCCTGCAGGGTGATCCGGGCCTGCTGCCGTTGCTTTTGCTAGTGGCCGCGGTGGCCGCGGCCCTCGGCGAGCGCTGGCGGGGTGAGGGCTGGAACGAACACCAGGTGCGGATGCTGCTGGAGCAGCAGCCCAGCAGCCCTCAGAACCCCAGCGCGACCCCATCGAGCCGGTGATCCACGCCAGCCTCGAGGCTGGTGCAGCGGCCTGAGCCATCGCGATTTATGCGCACCATCTGGGCTCCCCCCTTGAAGCTCGCGAAGCCGTAGGAATCACCAAGTTGATGGCCGCGGGCCACCAGCGCATGGCCCACTTCGGGATTGAACTGCGGATCAATGTGCACCGCACCGCTCTGCATGATCAGCTTGAAGCGGGGGGCATCCACGGCCTGCTGGGGGTTCATACCTAAATCCAGCGCGTTCACCAGGATCTGCGTGAGCCCCTGGGGATGGGCGTTGCCGCCGATCACACCCATCAGGAATTCAGGCAGGCCATCGCGCAACACCATCGCCGGCAGGATCGAATGGCGCGGGCGGTGTCCGGCTGCCAGGGCATTGGGATGGCCCGGTTGGCTGGAAAACTGGGCAGCCCGGTTGTTGAGCACTACTCCCGTGTCGCCTGCCACTAGCCCCGAACCGAACGGACCGCAGATGCTGGTCATCAGCGACACGGCGTTACCCTCCCCATCAATGGCGCACACGTAGCTGGTGTCGCCTGAGTTGGCGCCCTGGGGGCGGGTGGCTTGCCGGGCTAGCGCGCCGATGTGGCTGCGGGCAGCGGCCAGACCGTCCGAGCTGAGGGCCTGCCGCACCTGCTCCAGCATTGCGGGGGTGGGCTCGCCCACCACGTCGATCGCCAGCTCGAAGCCCAGGCGGATCGCCTCAATCTGGTGGTGCAGCCGCTCCGCCTCATCCATCGAGGCCAGGGGCAGGCCATCGAGGATGCCGAGGGCATGGAGAGCCACCACCCCCTGGCAATTTGGTGGCATTCCCAACACCTCTCGGCCGCGGTAACCCACACTCAGCGGCTCCACCCACTCGGCGCGATGCTGCTGGGCGGCCACATCGTCAAGGGTGGTCGGCACCCCGCCTGCGCTGATCGTGGTGGCGATCGCCTCGGCCACGGGGCCTTCGTAGAGGCGGTGGCGCCCCTCCCGGGCAACACGCTCCAGGGTGGCCGCCAGTTGCGGCAGGCGCATCAGCTGGCCGGGCTGCGGGGCAGTGCGATCGGGCAACAGCAGCTCTCCCAGCTGCATGGGTCCGCTGGGCCCCAGCAATGCCGCGCCAAGTTCCCAGAAGCCGGCGATCGATTCGCCCACCGGATAGCCCTCCCGGGCGTAGGCGATCACCGGCTCCCAAAGCTGCTGCAAAGACCAAGAGCCGAAGCGCTCCAGCAGCGCGCACCAGCCATCCACAGCGCCAGGGATCGTGACGGTGGCGGCGCCGTGCTCCGGCATCACCGGCACGGAGCCAATCCGCTCGAGGCTCGCGCCGCTCGGGGCCCGACCGCTCCCATTCAGCCCGAAGACCTTCTGGTCCTTGGCCGACCACACCAACACCATGGTGTCGCCGCCCAGGCCGCTCATCATTGGCTCGGCCAGCGCCAGCATCCCGGCCATAGCCACGGCGGCATCAACGGCGTTGCCGCCCTGCTCCAGCACCCGCAGGCCCACCCGGGTAACCAACGGTGAGCTGGAGCTGGCCATGGCACGCCCGGCAAATACGGGCGAACGCCGATGCAGAAAAGCAGGGCTGAGCATGGCTGAACAGGTGTTGGAGCAACTTTGACAGGCCCGCCAATCGCGAAGACAGGTGTACTGGACTGCTCTGTTGTTTTGGGCAGCGGGGGATCGGCTATCAAGAGTTAGGCGGGTTCCTGGGAACGCCTAGTGAACATATTTAGGGTCCCAGCTCAATCCCCACCGAGTGCATGCGCAGCCGCTGAGGATCGCTCAAATTCCCGCTCAGCGCCTGCGCTTCGGCCAGTGCCAGCTGCTCCAGCCGGGTCGCCGTGGCTTCCCGCCCGTAGCGGCCTTCCGCCAGCAGCCAGTAGAGGCCGAAATGGCGCGCTTCGCTGGCCAGCAGCTCGCAATCGGGGCTATGGGCCGCCAGCAGGGCCATGCGCTCATGGCTGCGGGCCTCGATCAGGCCGGCCATCAAAAACGAATCCAGCATGCGCTCGGGCTCGCCCTTGCGCACTGCCGCCGAGAGGGCGGCGCCATAGCCCGGCGCCGGTAGGGGCCGCAGGGCGATGCCACGGCGCTGCAACAGCTGCAGCACCTGCTCGAAGTGCTCCAGTTCCTCGCGAACCAAGAGTTTGTTGCCAATAGAGCAGCGAGTCCCTGGCCACGACGAATCTCAGCGAGGGGCCCCAGGGCTGATTCAAAGTCCTAGTAAGGGTTGGGCCGTGGCTTGCGCATGGCCATCGCCCCAGCGCCATTACCTCGGTAGCGGTGGGCGTCTTCATGGAGCTGGGTGTCACGGATCCAGTGCCAGCAATCAATTCTCCAGCGATCTCTTACCAGTTGCAGCAGGGCTTCTAGGGTGCTGCACAGGCTCGTGATAATCGCATGAGTGGCATAGAAAGCCTTGCCTTCACGGGTTCTGGAGGCCTCCCCCCTACGATCCAGCTATTGCCCCTCCAGGCTTCACTGATGTGCGCTGGTGCTTGTTTTGCCGGCAGCGTCCAGGTGATTCTGCGGCCGTGTCTGCGGCGACAATTAAGTAGGCGGGCATCTGCCTGGATCAGCACGCCGCCCAGATCCAGCTCTCCAAGCAACTGTTACTGCTACGCAGAAGCCTGCGGCTAGAGCACGGCCCGCTCGTGGGTCTCCCCTGTGTCGTATCAGGCCTGGCTTAGCCGTCAGGCTTCTGCCTAGCAATAAGCCACACCCAGGGCTGCCGATTACAGCTTGACCTGGGCAAAGAATGCCGACCCACCGCCTGCGTAGTGCACGATCGCGCCAAGCAATGGCTTGCCGCCACAAACCAGCTGATCGAGAGCAGCCGCGCTTCCTGGGATCTGGGCGATCGTCCAGTCGCGGATTGAAGCGCACAGAGCTGCCACGTCTACCTGGAGAAAAAAAACGAAACGAAGAATCCGATGGTGGAAGCCTGAGCTCGATTCCCAATGTCTCAGTGAGCACGGTGTAGTGACGAATGGGATAAACGAAGCCTTCTCCTTCAGAAGTGGCGTTCCAGATCTCGCAGGCTCTGGCGGCCGCTCAGGATGCCCAGCACCGCCACCAGCAGCAAATACCAGGCTGAGATGCGAACGCACCACCGCATGCGGACATCCGGAATCGACTAGAGGTAGCTGATCAGATCGAGATCGTTTACGGCTGCAGGGCCTGCGGGCACAGGGAGGAGGCAATTCCGCCGTCCTCAACCCATGCTCGCAGCCCCGGCAAGCGCGCCTACGACACACTTTGAATCAACCCTGCCCTGGAATTAGCAGCCTCGACAGCCCACTCTTATTGTGAGAGGGACTGATTTCAAGCGTTCATCAACCATGGCGGTGTCCCAGGCCCAATCCTCAGAAGCCCCCTCGCCTGAGCACCAGCGCCTGGCCGAGTCCGACCATGGCCACAAGCCGTGGAAAAGGTGGGGTCCCTACCTGAGCGAAAGGCAGTGGGGAACCGTGCGCGAGGACGACAGCCCCGACGGCAATGCCTGGGAATCCTTCAGTCACGATCAGGCACGATCCCGCGCCTACCAATGGGGAGAAGATGGCCTGGCGGGCATTAGCGATGACCGCCAACTGCTCTGCTTCGCCTTAGCGCTCTGGAATGGCAAGGATCCAATCATCAAGGAACGGCTCTTTG
>NZ_JAGQCR010000138.1:0-8238 GCF_024346295.1 Cyanobium sp. BA20m-14 | reverse complement strand
GAGAGGCGCAGCCGCTTGCCCTGGTCGAGTTCGTCGTTGGGGTAGAGAACCTTGGAGAGGGTTTCCGACTGCATCTTGCGCAGCACGGCCCGGGTGTAGTCACCGGCATTGAAGGAGGCGAAGTCGAAGGCCTCGGGCGCCACCGCCGACCACAGCCGCAGGGTGTTGGCGGTGTTGACGCCGTAGCCCAGGATCGGCGTGTCGTAGGCCACGCCGATCACGGTGTGCTCACCGATCTGCACCGGGTAGCTCCATTCGGGCCGGATCAACTCCCAGGGGTTGCCCTGGGCCAGCCAGGGGTCCGTGCTCTCCACCTGGCCATGGGGTGTGATCTGCTGGCGGAAGATGCCGAATTCGTAGCGGATGCCGTAACCGATGGCCGGCAGTTCCAGGGTTGCCATCGACTCCTGGAAGCAGGCGGCCAGCCGGCCGAGGCCCCCATTGCCCAGGCCGGGCTCGGGCTCCTCAGCGATCAGCTCCTGGAGGTTCAGCCCCAAGCTGGTGCAGGCCTGCCGGGCCGCCTCCACCAGGCCCAGGTTGACCAGGTTGTTTTCGAGGTGGGGGCCGAGTAGGTATTCCGCCGACAGGTAGGTGGCGGTGCGCACGTGCTCGCGGGTGTAGGTGTCAGCCGTATCCACCCAGTTGCGCAGCAAGCGGTCGCGCACCGCCAGGGCCAGGCAGCGGTAGTGGTCGTGGCGGGTGGCCAAGGAGGCGGATTTGGCCTGACTGAAGAAGAGATGACGCTGCATCGATTCCACCAGCGCCTTGCTTTCGACAGAGGCCATCCCGACAGTTCCCCAAAGTCAAATTCTGAACGGGGAAGCTGGAATTGGCAGGGCGGCTGTGGGGAATGCCAGACAATTTCGCGGTCGAATCGCTCAACTGGTATCAACGGCAGCAATTTCAGGGCAGGTCGAAGGCTTTTGGTGGGAGTGAGTGATATTTCCCCGCGAACCCATGCCCTCCCAGCCCCGCCTTGACGCCATCGAGAAGATCCTCAGCCGCCAACCCATCGCCACTGCGCCGATTCAGAAGCTCGAAGAGCTCTGGGCCAGTGACGTCTTCACCCTCGACAAGATGAAGGCGGCGTTGCCGAAGGAGATTTTTAAGTCGGTGCAGCGCACGATCAAGGAGGGCAGCAAGCTCGACGTGTCGGTTGCCAACGTGGTGGCCCAGGCGATGAAGGAGTGGGCCACCGCCCGCGGCGCCCTCTACTACTCCCACGTTTTCTACCCGCTCACCAACTCCACCGCCGAGAAGCACGACGGCTTCATCTCCCCCCAGGGTGATGGCACCGCCATCACCGAATTCACCGGCAAGGTGCTGGTGCAGGGCGAGCCCGACGGCTCCTCCTTCCCCAACGGCGGCATCCGCTCCACCTTTGAGGCCCGCGGTTACACCGCTTGGGACATCACCAGCCCCGCCTGGCTGATGGAAACGCCCAACGGCTACACCCTGTGCATCCCCACCGTCTTCGTCTCGTGGACCGGCGAGGCGCTCGACAAGAAGACGCCGCTGCTGCGTTCCAACTCCGCGGTCAACAAGGCGGCCCACCGGCTGCTCAGCCTGCTGGGTGAAACCACCATCGCCCCCATCAACTCCAGCTGCGGCGCCGAGCAGGAGTACTTCCTGATCGACAGCGCCTACGTACCCCTGCGTCCAGACCTGCTGCTGGCCGGTCGCACCCTGTTCGGGCGCCCCTCGGCCAAGGGCCAGCAATTTGACGACCACTACTTCGGTGCCATCCCGGAGCGGGTGCAGGTGTTTATGCAGGAGGTGGAGCGGCAGATGTACCGCCTGGGGATTCCGGCCAAAACCCGCCACAACGAAGTGGCCCCCTCCCAATTTGAGCTGGCGCCCTTCTTCGAGGCGGCAAACGTGGCCACCGACCACCAGCAGCTCACCATGACGATCCTGCGCTCCACTGCCAAGAAGCATGGGCTCGCCTGCCTACTGCACGAGAAGCCCTTTGCCGGCATCAATGGCTCGGGCAAACACGTCAACTGGTCGATCGGCAATGCCACCCAGGGGAACCTGCTCGATCCGGGCAAGACCCCCCATGAAAACCTCCAGTTCCTGCTCTTCTGCGGAGCGGTGATCCGGGGCGTCCACCTCTACGGGCCCCTGCTGCGTGCAGTGATCGCCACCGCCAGCAACGACCACCGCCTCGGTGCCAACGAAGCGCCTCCGGCAATCATCTCGGTGTATCTGGGCAGCCAGCTGGAGGATGTGTTCAACCAGATCCGCGAGGGCAAGCTCTCCGGTTCGGCCCTCGGCGGCGTGATGGACTTCGGCGTGGACACCCTGCCGGAATTCGACAAGGACGCCGGCGATCGCAACCGCACCTCACCCTTCGCCTTCACCGGCAACCGCTTCGAATTCCGCGCCGTCGGCTCGAACCAATCGGTGGCGGGTCCGCTGGTGACCCTGAACACGATCCTGGCCGACTCGCTCGAGTGGATCGCCGGTGAGCTCGAGAGCAAGCTCAGCAGTGGTGCTGGCCTTGAAGAAGCTGCCCTGGCCGTTCTCAAGACCACGATCACCAACCACGGTGCCGTGGTGTTCGGCGGTAACGGCTATTCAGAGGAATGGCACCACATGGCCGTGGCGGAGCGGGGCCTGGAAAACCTGCGCACCACCGCCGATGCCCTGCCGGTGCTGGAGCGGCCTGCCATCCGCGAGTTGTTCGAGCGCACCGGGGTGCTCTCGGCCGTGGAACTGCAAAGCCGCTTTGAGGTATACGCCGAGCAGTACATCCTGGCGATCGATGTGGAGGCGAAACTCGCTGTCCAAATCACCCGCACCCAGGTCTATCCGGCGGCAATCCGCTATCTGGGCGAGCTGGCCGAATCCCTGCAGCTGCAGAGCACCCTCGGCATCCAGGTGTGCCCGGAAAGCTCCAAGCAGGTAGCCGAACTGTGCCAGTCCCTGATGGATATCAGCGGCCAGTTGCAGGCCGCCATTGAGAATCCACCCCATGGCACCGAAGCCCATATGCGCTATAGCGCCGACACCCTGGTGCCGTTGATGGCGGAACTGCGGGAGGTGGTGGATGGCCTTGAGGCCCTGGTGGACGACAACCTCTGGCCCCTGCCCACCTACCAGGAGATGCTGTTCGTGCGCTGAGTTACTGCAGGAGCGTCACTGGGGAAACACGCTGATCTTGGCGTGTTCCCGATAACTGGGGTCGGCCATGGTGTCGACCTCAAACCAGGTCCAAGTGGCACTCGGTTCTGGAGTGCGCCGGGTTAGGGGCCACTCGATTCGCCGCCGCTGGTAGGTGAGCCCCACACAGGTGAGGGCGGCATCATCGGCCATCAGGGACCAGAGCACATGCACCTCGCCCCGGTCATAGGCGATCGGCGCCCCATGGATCCCCTGCTCGGGCAGCCAGCCGGGCAACTTACTGAGACTGAGCTGGTTTTCCCAGCAGAGGTAGGAGCCGTTGTCGGTGGGATAGAACCAGCAGGTTTCGTTCTCCGCCTCCGTCAGGGCGAAGCGATCCACCAACTGCACCGCCTGCAGCTGCAGCGGCGGGCCGCCGGCCGGGCGCTCCCCCTCCGGCCAGGCCAGGCCGCTGAGGGCATAGACGCCGATCCACAGGGATGGCACCTCCAATTGGGGCACGAGGGCATCGCAGACCAGGGCGCGGCGGGGAGCAGAACCTGGCAAGGGCTCGGGCAGGGGGTCTTCGCCGGCGATGGTGGCACTGCCGCTGCCCACCAGTTGGTCGAGGCTGCCCGACCAACCATCCGGGAGGCGGAAGATCCGCAGCGAGCGGCCCAGCCCTGGCCCCCGCTGCTGGGCACCGACCAACTGCTGCCAGTCAACGTCTTCCCCGGGCAGCTCCTGGCTCCCGGCGAGCACAAAAGCAAGGGTGTTCAGCATGGCTGCCGGGAGCCGGTAGGTATTAGACCCTAGGGGCTCTGGCCGAGTGCGGCGGTGTTGGTCGCTGCCGATCAGGCCGGGCGCAGCACCACCTCAACGATCACAAAGCCAACCAGAGCCACCAGAGCCAACAGGGAGGACAGCCGCACCAACACCTCATGCAAACTGAATCTTAAGAAAACCCTAGGAGCCATGGCTGATTGCGGCGAGAACGGCACCAGGTCTTCACATCTCGATGAGCCGGGCGGCCAGGCCAGCCCTCCCCTGGTGCTTGTGCATGGGCTGCTGGATAGCCCGCTGGTGTTCAACGGCCTCAAGCGCTGCCTGGCCAACCGGCGCCAGCCCCTGCTGCTACCAGACCTGCCCCTGCGGCTCGGGCTCACCCCCGTGCGGGAAGCGGCGGAACTGCTGGGCAGCCACATCGAGGCGGCCTTCGGACGCGAGCAGCCTCTAGACCTGCTGGGCTTCTCGATCGGCGGGGTGATTGCCCGCACCTGGGTGCAACTGCTTGGGGGCCACCGGCGCACCCGCCGCCTGACCAGCGTGGGCAGTCCCCAGCAGGGCACCCTCACCGCCCACCCCTGGCCAGCTCGCCTGCTGGCTGGCATAGCAGATCTCAGATATGGCAGCCAACTGCTGGAGCAACTCAACGGCAACCTCAGCAACCTGGCTGGGATCGAATGCTGCAGCTTCATCTCAGCTATCGATCTGGCGGTGCTGCCGGGCTGGCGGGCCGTCTTGCCGGTCGGCAGGCGCCAGATGCTGCCGGTATGGGCCCATCCCCAACTGCTGCGCTCGGCGCGGGCCCTGGAGCCACTCACCGAGGAGCTGCTGCGGCCATGAGCGCCAGCCCTTCCCAGGCATTGGTGCAATGCGCCCTGGGCTGGCTCAGCTGGAGCCTGCTGGTGGGAGCCATGGCCAACCGGTTGCCCGCCGGCTGGCTGGCTGCGGGGCACTGGTTCTGGCGGCGACCCTGGCGGGAAAGCTGCCAGGGCTTCGAGCAGCGCCTGGCGATTCGCCGCTGGAAAGGCTGGCTCCCCGATGCTGACAATGCTTTACCAAAAGGGGTGGCCAAGGCAGCCCTGGTGGGCCGTGATCGAGCCGATCTCGAGCTGCTGGTGCTGGAAACAAAAAGGGCAGAACTGGTCCACCTAATGATCTGGCCCTTCTGGATCGTCACATCCAGCTGGCTGGCACCAGCGGGAGTGCTGCTCAACCTGCTGTTTGCCTGCGCCTTCAACTTGCCCTGTATTTGGATACAGCGCTACAACCGGCTGAGGCTAGTCAGGCTGCTGGAGCGGCGCCCTTAGAAACGGAACCAAACCTGGCGGCCGAGCACGGGCCGAACTGCCGAACTTTCGATCGAACCGTAGGCGGCATAGGTGGACTGGGGAGCCGGTACCGATTCCCAACGCAGGACTGGCCGATCAAGCTGAACCAGCTCCATCGGGTCAGGAGTGGCAACAATTGCCAGAACCTGGGCATGGAGAATGCGCTCGTTGGCAGGCACCCGCTCCCAGCGGGGGGTGGCTGAGGCCAGGGTGACGCTGGCGGCAGGTGAGGAAACAGGGCTAGGAACTATTTCCCAGCGAGGCTTCTGGGCCTGGGGCTTTGCAGAGGCCAGGGCCGCCCTGGGCAGGGGTGGAAGGGGTGGTGGTGGTCCCAGGGTCCAAGTGAATGCTGCGGCGGGGTGGGCGCCGGCCAACAGCAGGAGCAAGGCGGCTGGCAGGGAACTAGCCATCGATCCAGCGCAACAAGCCCTTGCCTTGCTTACCCAGCTGGAGGAGCTGGGGCCGCAAGGACCAGCCGGCTGAGGTTGCCGGCGATTTGCCCAGATCAAACTCCCCGTCAGCTTCGGCGTAGCCATATCTTTGGTACAAAGTTTCATGTGGTGTTCTTTCTTCTTCCTTCATAGCATTAGTAACCAATCCCAGCAAGGGAGCACCTGTAGAGCCGATCCTGGCTAGGGCCTCCTTGGGCAGGTTCCGATCCACCCCGTCGAGTGAAACAAGCAGGATTAGGCCATCGAGGTGCTGGGCCAGGAGGGCAGTATCAGCCATGCCAAGTACTGGCGGGGTGTCAAAGAGGATCAGATCAAATTTGCCCGACTGGCTGATCTGTTGGATCAGCTCCTTCATGCGGCCGGAGCTGAGCAGGCGGGTGGAATCGGGCGGACGGCGACCGGCAGGGATCACCCACCAGTTGTCATATCCGGGAACGGGCAGCAGGGCCTCACTCCACTGGTGGTCTTCAGTCAGCAGGCTGGAGAGACCCAGCAGGTTGTTGAGGCCAAGGCGGTGATGGACCTGGGGTTTGCGCATATCAACGTCAATCAAAAGCACCCGCTGGCCCATTTCAGAGATTGTTTTTGCCAGCAGCACATTCACCAGGCTCTTGCCTTCGTTGGGCGTGGAACTGGTGAGGCCCACAGTGAGGAGGTTCTGGTCTGTGTTGAGAAAGCGAAGGGAGGTGTAGAGGTTGCGGAACGCCTCCTTGTAGGCAAAGCGCTGGTATGTCTGAGCTCCGGGCGTAGAGCCCGCCAGATAGGGGCCAGCCATCGAGCCAAGGCTCGCCGAATCCCTATCGAGTTCTTCAACCTGAAAGCGACCGCTTTCAGCCACACCCTTGAAAAATGGCAGGTGCGGGACATGGCCCAGCAGGGGCGCCTTGAGCTGTTCACGCACCTCGCCAGAACTGCGGAAGACGTGATCGAAACGATCCCTCAGGATTGCAGCTCCGAGACCGGCGACAATCCCGAACATCAGGGCTTTGAGAAGTCCCTGTCGCAGTTTTGGGCCTACCGGATTACCATCCACGCTCGGCGGCGAGAGCAGGGACCAGGGCACCGCCTTCTGGGCCCGCTCCAGCTGGAAGGTGGAACGGGTAGTGAGGAAGTTGGTGAGGTTCTCCTGGGCCACTTTGAGCCGCTGCTGGATCTGCTCGTAGTCCTTGATAAGGGCGGGTTGCTTCAGGAACTGGAGATCCACCTGGCGGCGTTGGCCCACAATGGTGCTGGCCCGGTTGGCGTTGAGCTTGAGAGCTGTGTCGAGGGCTTCGAGCTGGTTGCTGCGCACCTGACCGGCCAGGCGGGTGCGCAGGGCCGTAAGGCTCAGCATGCGGGGCGTATCGTTTCTGTAAGTGGAGCGGGCCAGGCTGAGTTGCTCCTCGACACCCTGCAACTGGGCTATCAGGTCGCTGTTGGCCTGGGCGATGGTGACCCCTTCCACTGCACCGCTGAAACTGGAGGCCGTTAGGGTTCCGGCCATCACCCCCTGGCGCAACTTCTCCAGGTGTCTGCGTTCCGCATCCAGCCCCCGCTCAGTAACATCAAAACCGGAAGACTCGCCCTTAAGGGAGCCCGCCTCACTTTCCGGATCGAGCAGGTTGTAGCGGCGCCGGAACGCGGCCAGCTCCCCTTGTAGCTTGTTGACGGTGAGCTGGAGCTTGGGCTCCTGCTCATCGAGGAACTTGAGACCTCCAGTGAGCTGGCGCTGGCGCTGCTCAATGGCGAAATTGAGGTATGCTGTGCTAAGACTGTCGAGGGCTTCCTGGATCTCGCTAGGTTTACTACCCGAAAGCGAGACCGACAGAACCCCTTCAGCAACCTGGCTTACCTGGGCTGCACCGAGCAGACCCCCGGCCGGCCCGAGCTGGCGGCGCAGGGGATCGAGCACCATGGGGCTGCGCAGGATTTCCACCAGGGAGGGGAAGTCGATTCTGGTCTTATTACGTGCCAAGGATTCGACCGTGCCTCCCGCCCCGCCGCCGCCATCGGTGCTGATGGGGTCACTGATCAACAATTGGAAGCTGCCTTGATAGACGGGCGAGGTGATTCGCTCCTTTAGGGTTGAGCCAAAGGCCACTGCGGCAACTACCGAGCCCACCAGCAGGGCCAGCCGGCGGCGGCGGCGCACGGCTTGCCAGATCTCGCCCAGATTCAAGCCACCCTCAGACTCCGCCGGGTTTTCTTCCCCAACTGGGCCTTGGCTCACTGGGAGCCTGGCTAGTTGGGCGGGGCTCGAAGCTACCGAGGGTTTATCAGCTTGAGGGGTGGGATTAGGAGGAAGATTAAGCGGCGCCATCTTAGCCAAGCGATTCACATCGCCCAAGTTGGGCCCACCATAGCGAAGTTCAAAAAAATTGCCCCTTGCGTGCCCGCTACAATGAGCACACTTGATGAGGTCAGCAATGAAGCGAGGTCGATTACGCCACTTCGCCGTAGCGGCTTCGCTTGTGCTGAGTCTCTCCCCCCTCGCCGGGGTGCGGGCCCAGGTGCTGTCAGCCGATCAAGATGACGCCTACATTCTCGGGCCGGGAGATTCACTCGCGCTGCGCTTCCTCGCGGCTTCG
>NZ_JAGQCR010000137.1:0-8304 GCF_024346295.1 Cyanobium sp. BA20m-14 | reverse complement strand
TGCATTCGGACCCGGAGAGAAGTTACTTTATCTCATTGACAGTGGAGCGATTCAGGGGCCGCGTACGAATTTTACTTATCTGCCCCATCGGATCTACGTCTATGACGTTTCCGCAGATGGACGCCAGATCAGCAACCAGCGACTCTTTGCGGATGTGAGCCCCGGCTTCCCAGATGGCATGCGCCTCGATGAGAAAGGCAATGTGTATGTGGGTGCCCTTGATGGGATTCATGTGCTCAACCCCCAGGGCAAGCTGATCGGCAAGATCCTGATGCCCAAGCAGACAGCCAATCTCAGCTTCGGTGGCCGCGATAACAATATTCTGTTCATTGGATCCACCGATACGCTCTGGGCGATCAAGCTCAACACGAAAGGCTTGGTGCCGGTGCGATTTCGGGGTGGCCAGCAGGTAAGATAGTTGCGCTTAGAATACGCCTGCCATGGTGATTGGGTTTGCCTTAGTGAGGACTTACCGAGTTCACCTTTTGATTGAATTAGTCGGAGCAATGCCTCTGCTGAATTTGGCGGAATCCTCACTTGAAGCAGACCTTTCTGCCGAGAGAAGGAAGAAATATTTTTAGCTCAAGGCTTCTGGCGATCCTCGCACCGCGCAGGAGGCCCACGCTGATGTGACTTATTGGCATGTTTGGTCTGATGGCAAAGGTGTCAGTCACCAGACTCGTCGGCTGATCTCCGGTTTCTCCATGAAGCCAATTGCCATTGGGACTGTCCCCCAGTGGCTTGGCCCCAGTGTCCCCTCGTAACTCGACTGCTCGCCGGAGATGCACCCGTTGGCAGGAAAAGGTCGAGTGACATGAGCAACGACAACCGAAGTCGACAGCGATGGTTGCCTTGCACTCCTCAATGGCAGTTCAGAACGTCAGGTGCCCCGATCCTGTCGGCGGATCTGTTGATGAACAGCGAACCCATTGGCTGCCAAGATGAGCAAGGTTTTGATGTTGCAGCTAGCCTGGCCGGACAATCAAAACCTTAAGGACATCATGCGCCGTTCCCTACATCGATCGTTGGCTTCACTTCGATGCGGAGCCCTGGCAGCACTCTTCCTCGTCGGGGCCACAGCAGCCAGCCGAGCCGCCGAACCAGCCCTCGGAGCCTGGCGAATCCGCGTGCTCAGCACCTACATCAACCCCCTGGCCCACGAGGGGCCCGTGTTCATACCTGAAACGCAGGAACTCTTCTTTACCTCCAACCGATTAAAGCGTCCGGATGGCAGTCAATACGTGATTGCCTCAATGTTCAATGTCACTACCGGCAAGACCAGGGATCTTGGTCTCACGGAGTCGATCCCGATGGCCAATGGCGCTTTCCGCCTCCGCAACGGCAGCATTGTGGTGACCATGCAAGGTGATCACACGCGTCCAGCTGGTCTTGCTTCCTACAATCCCGCTACTGGGAAAGTGCAGATCCTCACGAAGGGTTTTGCCAGCTATCAGTTCAACAGTCCTAATGACGTGGTCCAGGCCGGCGATCTTGCGATCTGGTTCACAGATCCCCAGTACGGCTACGAACAGGGCTTTAGGCCTAAGCCCACGATGGGAAACTGGGTGTGGCGGCTGGATGGTTCAGGGCATAAGCAGCGGCTGATGATGGATGGCTTTGCCAAGCCCAACGGCATCGCCTTCAGCCGCGATCAGCGTTACATCTATGTGACTGATTCGGGTTATATCGCCGGCAATGGGGAGCGCGACAGCGTTCTTCCTCGCACAATTTATCGCTACCGTGTGATGAGCACACCGGAAGGTCCGCTTGCCACAGATCGCATCACCTTCTGTGTGGTCACCAAGGGCATTCCCGATGGCCTGAAGGTTGATGAGCAGGACCGCATATGGACGGGAACCGGTGCTGGCCTTGAGGTCTTCAGCAAAGATGGCACGCCCCTAGCTGTGATCCCCATTGAGGGTGGCGTGAGCAACTTTGCTCTCACTGGCGATGGTGGAGCGTACATTATGGGTGAAACGAAGCTCTACCGTCTGGATTCCTGAGATGCTGATCAAGCTTAATTCCCGTAGCCTGAGCTCCTTGGCTCTGGGCGCACTCTCGGGCATCAGTCTGGCTTACCTGGCAGCAATCCTGCAGGCCACGGCACGACCCGTGCCTGAAGCAATTGTTGTTGCCACATCACCAACCTACACCTGGAATGGGGTGACGGTTTCACGAACCGGCAGGCTGTTTGTCAGCATGCAACGTGATACCCCAGATTCGAGCACGCCTTCCGTCGGCGAGATCCTGCCCAATGGCAGCATCACTCCCTTCCCGGGAGGTCGCTGGAATCAGTACAAGTTCGGCAACTCAGGCCAAGACCAGTTTGTCGGCATCAATTCAGTGGTGTCAGATGCCGCCGATCAATTGTTTGTCGTTGATCCCGCCGGTATCGGCGGCAAGCCCATCAAAGGCATGGCCAAGCTGGTTCAGATTGATATTGCCAGCAAGCTGGTTGTGCGGGTGTATTCTTTCGATACCACAGCAGTTCCCGAAGGCGGCTTCATCAACGATGTCCGCGTGGCCGATGGCTACGCCTATCTTCCCGATTCCAGCCTGGGGGCGTTGGTTGTTCTCAATCTCAAGACCGGCCAAGCCCGTCGTGTTCTCGCGAATGATCTCCGTCTCCGCTCCGATCAAAAGCTCAGGCTGACGATCAATGGTCAGCCCTATCTGAACGCTCAGAGAGTTCTGCCCAATGGCAACATGAGCGTCAATCCCATTGAGCTCAGTGCCGACGGTCGCCATCTCTATTTCCAGCCCAGCGGTGGTCCTGAGCTGATGCGGATTGAAACCCGCCTGCTCAAGGATTTCGCCACCCCTGATGGGGTGCTCTCAAAAGCGATCGAGTCGATGGGGCGTGGCCCGTTCAATGCCGGAATGACGATGACAGCCGACGGTTCGATCTATTTCAGTGATATCGAGCTTGGTGGTATCACGCGCCGCTATCCGGATGGACATTTCGAAACGGTGGCTCGTGGTCCCGCTTCGATTCTGGTCTGGCCCGATGCCTCCCGGCTGGGTCCGGATGGTTACTTGTATTTCCCCTCATCACAGATCAACCGATTCGCGGGGAATAGTCCCACCGGGACATCACAACTCAAGTTTCCTTTTCACTTGTTCAAGGTCAAGGTCGCAACACCTTGATGCAGGCTGGCCGCGATGAAACTTGAGCACACGGCCGTAAGTGCTTAACCATCAACCGGTCATCGCGGCGGGGTTGGCCCATGGCACTCCTGTGGACTGGGCGTCACGGCCTCAGGGAAGCAGACCAGAGATCAATGCACGGCTAGACGCCGCCGAACACATTGGCGGTCGGCCGGTGGATCTGATCGCCTTCGATATACCGCTTTCTATCGGACCGATCGGCAATCGACGTGCAGCTGATCGCGAGGTATCGCGGTTGTTCGGCAGCCGTGGCCGATATTTCGATGGCTGAACACAATCATTGGGAATGTAAAATGGCACTCAGTGGCACACATCTTGCATTTATCTTTAAGAAGCATGGAGATCGCTATCTTGCTGAGATGCCTTCTCTCTTAAACCGCTGATTCTCTCGCAAGAGTTTACTTCAAAGTCTGTTCATGGCTGGAATCAGTTGCGAACTGCAGCCGGAGCGGCTGCTCAGGTCTGCGGAGCTTTGTTGCTGATCAGGATTGCCATTGGGACTGTCCCCCCGTGGCTTGGCCCCAGTGTGACGGAGAGGATCGAGGTGCGCGTCTCGATGCCGGCATTGTTGAGGCAAGGTGGGTGATGTGCAACATGAAGCCTGTGCTCAAAGAAATAGGCTCGACTGCGTCTACTTGACCACCTTGCGCAGGAACGCAAACAGCGGCGCTCCGTTGCGGGTCACGGTGGTGCTGATCATCTTGATGATCCAGCTGATACCAGGCCAGTTCTCTTTGATGTGTTCCGGGGCTTCCTACCGCTTTGCGGAAGCCTTCGGCTAGGGCCCGCATCTCCCATAAAGTGACTTGGCCATGTTTTTTGCCCTGAGCCGTTGCGGCGAAGGGGATCTGGCGCTTGCCCTGAAACTTGCACTGGATCTGGCGCAACAGGGTTTTCTGATTCCCTTTAACCGTCAACAGCACGTCGGCCCCCTTGGCGTAGACGCAGTCTTCTCCGCAGGGCTAGCACCAGTGAAAAACGCTTGCGTGGTTTGCAGAGCATCCGCCTGGATCAAGGTGACCTCAATCTCAAAGGTGATGAGCAGCTCCTACTGCTACGCAGAAGCCTGCGGCTAGAGGGTGGCCCGCTCGCTGGATTCGTCGGTGCGTAGGCCTGTTGGGCCAGGGCGACACCAAGCGCGCGGGCATACACCGTGACATGGGCGACATTTACGCAGTCGGCCGGAGGCCGTAGCGGTGGCTCCCGTCCTCGGTCTCCACCGCTGAGCATCTGAGCGGCTTTCAATCGCACACCAGTTGCTCCAGACCCTTGGCCCCGCCTGGGATCTGGCTGATCATCCAGGCCTGGAACACATCGCCAAAGGTCTGCGGGTAAGCCTTGTTAAACAGGTACAAGAAGGTGGCGTCCGACGGCCAACGCTTGTAATCCAGGCCCAGCGCTTGGTTGAGCGCCTCCCGATGCCGTTTGGCAAACGCCTCCAGATCACGGGAGCTCCTGCTGCCACTCAGGACCCCGAGCACCGCGACCAGCAACAAAAACCACTGTGGGTAGCGCACACCGCGGCGGAAGCCTCCGACGGGGATGGCATTGAGAAAGCTGATCAAGTCGCTGGAATCAAGCCGATTAGCTGCGTCATCTGGGATTTGGGGCATGAAGGTGAGCCATTCCCGCCGACCAAAGCCAATGCTGTCAGGCCACGCCGGCACCCCCTGGACACAGTTTTAGGCGGCCCTGCCTACCCTCCCCGAGTTGTTGTGGAGATGGCAGCCCTGGTTTCCAGCATAAAATTGGCAATGTCAGCCATCGCCATCAAGGATTGACATCCAAACCATGACAGACCCCCTCAGCCTTGCGCCACAGCCTCAGTGGTACTGGCATCTCTGGACCGATGAGAACGGCGTCAGCCGGCAGGAGAAGTGCGCGATTAACTCCTTTGAGCTCTTCTCCCTCAACACGGGATTCCCGACGGCCGGGCTCCAAATGCCGCAGTTTTCACACAAGCTGTTTGACAATGGGAATGCATTATTGTCAATTCTCCCGGTCGGCTGGACGGGAGACTGGCATGAGAACGCTATTCCCAAATTGATCTATGTCCTTCGGGGTGCCTGGTGGGTAGAAAGCATGGATGGCCACAGGGTGGTTGTCAGTGCAGGCGAATTTTGCTTTGGAGGAGATCAAGGTTGTATTAGACTTCCGGACGGCAAATTTGGACATCTATCCGCACAAACAGGCGATGAACCCAGTTTGCACCTGATTATTCAGCGCAACGATGACGCCTGGCGCGGAGCCAAGCCAG
Source organism: Cyanobium sp. BA20m-14 (assembly GCF_024346295.1). NCBI lineage: Bacteria > Bacillati > Cyanobacteriota > Cyanophyceae > Synechococcales > Prochlorococcaceae > Cyanobium > Cyanobium sp. BA20m-14. The sequence goes on along the minus strand of NZ_JAGQCR010000137.1, from coordinate 2,879 downwards.
GCTATTTCAGCTGAGGCCAATCCCAGAACTCTACCCATGGCGACACAACAACCGCTCCTCCCCCGCACCGAAAGCTATGACCCCCGCTTTGATCGTCTGATCCAGTTCAACGCCGAGCTGGAATTGCTCGGCGAAGGTTTCCGCTGGCTGGAAGGAGCGGTCTGGTTCGGCGATCATGAGTGTCTCCTGTTCAGTGATATTCCTAACAACCGGATCATGCGTTGGAGCGAGCGGCATGGTGTCACTGTCTTCCGGGAATCTTCCGATTACGCCAACGGCCAGGCTCGCGATTCACAGGGGCGCCTGATCACATGTCATCACCGTCGCCGCTGTCTGACCCGTCTGGAGTACGACGGCACCCTCACCACCCTGGTGAGCACGGCCGATGGCAAACAGCTCAATGCTCCCAACGACGTGGTGGTGAAGAGCGACGGCTCGATCTGGTTCAGTGACCCCCTCTATGGGCTGATGAACGATTTCGAGGGCGGCCGCCAGGAATCCGAACAGCCGCCGGCTCTCTACCGCTTTGATCCCACCACGATGGAACTGCGGCGCATGGCCTCGGATTTCGATGGTCCCAACGGCCTGGCCTTCTCGCCGGATGAACGCAAGCTCTATGTGGCCGAATCCGGGGCCCCGGGTGCAGCCGATCCCCGCCAATACATCCGCGTCTTCGAGGTCAGCGAGGACGGCCTCTCGATTACCAGCGGCGAGGTGTTCCACAAGATCAACTCCGGTTGGGCCGATGGGTTCAAGGTGGATGAGCACGGCAATCTCTGGTGCGGTGCCGCCGATGGTGTGCACTGTGTAGGTCCCGATGGCACGCTGCTGGGCAAGGTGCTGGTGCCGAGGCGGGTCTCGAATCTCTGTTTCGGCGATCGCTTCTGTAGCCGCCTGTTCATCTGCGCTTCGACCTGTCTCTACTCCCTGTTCACCAATACTCGCGGGGTCCAGCGGCCCTGAGCGGGCAGCTCACCATCGTTTCAGCGGTATCGATCTGGTGCGCCATCAGCCGGAGGCCACAGCGTCCGCGACGACGTCCGGCCAGGCTCACAACGGATCCATCGAGCCCGTCACAACCCAGCCGCGCTGGATCCTGCCAAACGGTTCCAGCAACAGAGAGGCCGCGCAGCTCCGCTGGCCCCCAGGAGTTCAGCCTGCGCTCGGCATGATCGTCCCACTCCCACTCCCTTGACCCATGAGCCACCCCCACATCGACAGCATCGGCTTCACGACCGCTGACGCCGAAGCCACCGCCAGTTTCTTGGCGGAGTGTCTGGGATTTCAGCGCTCTGGAGAGCCGCTGCTGGTGGACGGCGGCCCCTACGCCGACCTGGTGGGCCTGCCAGGGGCCCGCTTCAAGCTGCTGCGGCTGGCAATCGGCGCCGAGGTGCTGGAGCTCACCGAGGTGCTCGATTCCGGTCCCGGCGCTCGGCCCGGCCGGCCGATCCCGGCCGATTCCCTGAGCAATGACCGCTGGTTCCAGCACAGCTGCCTGGTGGTTAACTCCATGGAGGCGGCCCTGGCCGCTCTGCAGCCGGCGTTTGCGGCCGGCCGGATCAAACCGATTTCCTCGGCGCCCCAGCGGCTGCCGGATTGGAACACCGCCGCCGCCGGCATCGTCGCCTACAAGTTCCATGATCCGGAGGGTCATCCGCTGGAGCTGCTGCAGTTCCCGCCGGACAAGGGGGAGGCCCGCTGGCATGTCGAAGCGCCCGGGCCCTTGCTGGGCATCGACCACAGCGCCATCGGCATCGCCGACACCGCCGCCAGCTGCCGTTTCTACCGCGAGCTGCTGGGCTTGAGTGCCGGTGGCGATGGCGTCAACAGCGGCCAGGAACAAAATGGGCTTGATGGTCTGTCGGGCACCCGGGTGCACATCACCGGCCATCGCTGCCCCACCGGCGCCGGTGTCGAGTGCCTGGACTACCGCGAACCCACCGGCGGGCGCGCCATGCCCGCCGATCAGGGCATCCAGGATCTGGCCCATTGGCAGCTGCGGCTGCGGGTGGCGGATCTGGCGGCAATCGCCGAGCGGGCCGAGGCCTTAGGCGGGCGGCTGATCTCGCCGGGGATGGTTGATCTGGGGGATCAGGCCAGCTGGATCGGGGCTACGCGGGCCCTGCAGCTGGCCGATCCCGATGGCCATCAGCTGCAGCTGCTTCAGGGTTGAGTCCCACGATCAGCACCACGATGGAGCGGGGGCCCACCGTGTAGGTGTCCCCCTCCAGGGCCGGGGCGCTGGTCCAGGACACCACATCCTCCGGGCTGGGTAGGGAAGTGTCGATCCAGCGCTGCCAGGTGTTGTGGCCGGCATCGGCGGCTGGCAGTCGGAAGGTCAGCGGTTCCCACCAGGCGTTGACCATGGCGTGCCAGCGGAACTGGTGGTCGATGCTGGTGATCTTCACGGCGAAGGAGCGGGAGCTTTCGCTCCAGTCGGGCTGGTTCGGCTCCACCCCATGCCAGCTCACCTGATGGTGCTGCACCAGGTCGTGGAGGATGAGGCTGCGTTCATTGATCACCACATCGCGGCGACGGCGGTAGGCGATCAGCTCGCGCACGAAGCGATGCAGATCGCCGTTGCGCTCCAGCAGCGTCCAGTCCAGCCAGCTGAGGGGGTTGTCCTGGGCATAGGCGTTGTTGTTGCCCTGTTGACTGCGCCCGATTTCATCGCCCATGGCCAGCATCGGCGTGCCGATCGAGAGCAACAGGAAGGCCAGCAGGTTGCGGCTCTGGCGCCCCCGCAGGGCCAGCACACCGGCATCCTCCGTGGGCCCTTCAGCGCCGCAGTTCCAGCTGGCGTTGTCGTCGCTGCCGTCGTGGTTGCCCTCGCCGTTGGCCTCGTTGTGTTTTCTGTCGTAACTGACCAGATCGGCCAG
>NZ_JAGQCR010000136.1:0-8321 GCF_024346295.1 Cyanobium sp. BA20m-14 | reverse complement strand
AACTCAGTCGATTTTCAGGGATTACGGCCCTGTTTCTGGAGCCTTGTCAGCAGATCGCCACGTCCGGGGAGCAAGCGGCCCCGTCAGGTATTGCCGGCAAGAGCCGATTCCAGGCGCTCCCCAGCGGGCAGCCAGGGCTACGGAAGACTTAGCTCTGTCAGCGGGAGCAAATCAAGCGATCCGCCAAGAAGGGTCGAGGCCATGGCCCTTGGCGACTTGTGTCAATGAATGGCCGTGCCCCTCCCAAGGAGCGAGGTCCGTTCTTAAACAAGGTGAACTCCGCGGACCTATCTATGCGTTGGCTGGGCCTGGTGCTGTGCCTTCTGTGGCTGGGCTGGCGGCTCCAGGCCCTGTGGCAGTGGACTCAGCGGCAATGGCGCCTAGATCCGCTCAGCAGTGAATTCCAGCAGGAACTACGCCGCCGCGGCTTAGTGGGGGTTTTGCCCTGAAAACTAAGCGCTAGCTACAAGGCGCTGCCTAAGCAATTGAATGTGGTCGTCAATGAGGGTGCGAGCCTCTTCAAGGCTGGCTACTGAACCCATGGGCATGCCACTGCAGTGCTGAATGCGGTAGGCCTCTGCAGCTGGACAGCGCCTGATCAAGCGCACGCTGCAGCCGCGATGTCGCCACTCCGCAATAGCAGAAGAATCAGGCATGGCACGCTCTGCGACCATTGCAATCAACCAAAGCTGTCCAGGGATGGCAAGGGGAAGTGTTGGTGCGACAACCAGCCTCAGGCTTTCTGGCTTAGCCGCCAAAGCTCGTTAACGGTTTTTCCTGATTCCACAGCCCGCAGACGCTTGACCAGCTCGAACATATCGGTGCTGGCCAACTCGCCATTTTCTTGCCACTCCAGGCTGCGGGGCTCGAATAATTCCTGGCGAGGCGCTCTGTCCTCTGAACGATTCATAGCTGCTGCACGTTGATTGCAAGACCATATGGAATTGATCAGGGGATCGAGACCGGTTCCAATCTTTATCAATGGAAGATTGTGTGAAGGAACACCGGCCCAGAGGCCGGCCGCAGGCCTAAATAGGCCAACCCCGCTCGAGCTCCGTGGCCCTGGTACACCGCGAAACCCCATATCCACATTGGGAGTTCGCCAGCGACTCCGGCGATCTGCTGCGGGTGGTGCCTGAGCGGGGAGGTCTGGTGACCGGCTGGCGCTGCAACGGCAAGGAGCTGATTTACCTCGATCTTGAACGCTTCCTCGACCCCGCCCAATCAGTGCGGGGCGGAATTCCCATCCTCTTCCCGATCTGCGGCGGCCTGCCGGACAACACCTTGCCCCTGCCCCAGGGGAACTTTCCCCTAGGTCAGCACGGCTTCGCCCGGCAGCTGCCATGGCAGTTGAGCGCTCTCGAGGATGGCCAAGGGATCGCCCTTGAACTCAACGACAGCGAGACAACCTTGACGAGCTATCCCTTCAGCTTTCTGCTGAGGCTTGAGCTGCGCCTGGTGCCAGGGGCCCTCGAGATCGACACCACGGTGCAGAACCGCAGCCAGGAGCCGATGCCATTCAGCTTCGGCCTCCACCCCTACTTCAACCTCAGCAACCTCAAATCTCCCCGCTTTGAGGGGCTACCGGAGCGCTGCCTAAACCATCTATCGATGGCCGACGCCGACACGGCAGAACAAATGGCGCGATTGGACGACGGAATTGACCTGTTGGTCCGTCCCAGTGGTGACGTGCGCTTGCTGGATCCGGAAGCCGGCCTGGCCCTTGATCTGCAGCTCAGCGCCCCGTTCAACCTGGTGGTGCTCTGGACCGAACCGCCCCGTGCGATGGTCTGCCTGGAGCCCTGGACAGGACCTCGCCAGGCTCTGATCAGTGGCGATGGCAAGCTTGAAATTGGTCCCAGCGAAACCTGCCGGTTGCAGACCCGTTACGCCGTTAGCGCCTGCTAAGCCCCATCAAGTTTGGCGGCCAAAACTGCGTCAGCTCTGGTTAGGCCATCCACCTTGTGGGTGTACACCTCAGCGCTAGCGTGACCCCAGCCAATGCTGAATTCGGCATGGTGACCCTCCGCTTCGCAGATCGCTCCAGCCCGGTTGAGCCAATCGAGAGCCTGCTGAAAATCAGCGAAGCTCCAGGCCTTTTGCAAGTGGTGTCCATCCACAACAACCCAACCGGGCAACTGGGGCAACAATTCCGCTAGTTCAGCGGCATCCAGGAGCGGCGCCCCATCGCGGCAGGGAAGACAGCTTTCTTGGTGGAGGGCCATGGGAAGGGCTGCTGGGAAGGTCTGTTGGGAATAGCTAAATCATGGCCCTAGTGAAGCCCGGTTGGCGGGCCCAAGACTTCCTAGGATTGGAATTATCGGCGAGGTTCATGCCGTATCCCGACTACCCGATTCCGGCGGATGAATCCCAGCGCCAAAGGGATTTAGAGCGCCTGGGGGTACTAAACCATCCAGGCGATCAGCACTTCGAGCGACTGGTGCGGCTCGCCTCGACTGTGCTGGAAACCCCGATTGCGCTCATCTCCTTGGTGGATGGCGACCGCCAATGGTTCCTTGCCCACCACGGCATAGACAGCACCGAAACACCGCGGAAGATGGCCTTTTGCGCCCACGCCATTGCCGGTGATGAAACCCTGGTGGTGCCAGATGCCCACCAAGACCCGCGTTTCTGCACCAATCCCCTGGTGACTCAGGTCCCAAAGGTGCGCTTCTACGCAGGTACACCGCTGCAGAGTCGTGACGGCCACAACCTGGGCACCCTGTGCGTGATCGACCGGTTGCCGCGCCACTTCAGCTCCAGCCAGGTGCGACTGCTCGAGGATCTAGCCCAGCTGGTGCTGCGTGAGCTTGAACTGCGCCGACTCACCACGGTGCATCCAGTCAGCGCCTTAGCAAACCGAGCAAACTTCCTGGAGCAAGCTGAGCCTGAGCTGCTGCGAGCCCGCCAGGCAGGCGAAAACCTGGCCGTGCTGGCCCTGCAGCTCGACCACTTCGACCAGATCAAGAACCGCTGGGGTCTGCAGGCCTCGGATCGCGCGGTAATGGACGTTGCCGCCCTACTGCGCTCCCAGCTATGCGAGCAGGACCTGGTGGGTCAAACCGGCGATCAGGAATTCGCCCTATTGATGGTGAATGTTGAACTTGCTACAGCCATGGAACGGGCTGATGCCATCCGCACTGGCGTCAGCGAGCTGCGGGGCGTCTTTTCGACCAGCGGCCACCAGCTAACGGCCAGTGGCGGCCTGACCCTGCTTGCCCCAGCCGATCGCCAGGCGCTTGATGCGCTGCTTCGGGCCGAACGGGCCCTAATCCTGGCGCAGGGCAATGGCCGAAACCAGATCGCCGAAATACTGGCTGACCCCCTAGAAGCAGAAAGCGTCCTAGGCTGAATTTATCCACGCCCTCCAGCGGCCAATTCTGAGCCCTGAAATCAGCACCTCAGACTTATCTCAAGCCTGGGTAAATGATGGGTCCTGGCTTATTTGGCATTTCAAAAACAGGTCAACGACCTGACCATTTCGATTGCACCGCATCAAGTTGCGGTTAAATCGGCTGCAGTCGTTTACTGCGAGGGAAACTTCGCTGGGCTCGATGGCAAAACCGCCCACGGCCTAGTGCGCTTCTGTGAGGCCTTTGAAATCAGGGCCATTATTGATAGCCAATCAGCTGGAATTGATGCAGGCCTGCTACTAGACGGCATCAGCAACGGCATACCCATCGTGGCTGATCTAGATGAGGCCCTTGCCTTGCCAGGGCCCCGCGCCAGCACCTTCATCTATGGCATGGCGCCTGCAGATGGCCTCTATGGCAAAGACGATCGCCGGGCTCTGCTGCTGGCCATGGCAGCTGGCCTGAATCTGGTCAGCGGCATGCGCGAATTCCTTAATGACGACAGTGAATTTGCCCTAGCGGCCAAACGTCATCAAGTGTCAATCCGGGATGTGCGTCGTCCAGCCGCTTTGAAGGATCTTCGCCTGTTCAATGGTTCGATCGCCAAGGCACGCTGCATTCGAATCGCCGTGCTCGGCACCGATGGCGCCATCGGTAAGCGCACCACGGCCACGGTTCTGGTTCAAGCCCTAAATGCCAGCGGTATCCGCGCCGCTTTGGTGAGCACCGGGCAAACCGGATTGATTCAAGGGGGGCGCTATGGCATTCCCCTTGATGCCATTCCGTCGCAGTTTTGCTCAGGGGAGGTGGAGGCCGCAGTGGTGGAGGCCTACTGCACGGAAAAACCTGCGGTGATCGTGATTGAAGGCCAAGGGGCCCTCAGCCATCCCGCCTACCTCTCTTCCAGCTTCATCCTGCGGGGCAGCCAGCCCCAGGCGGTGGTGCTGCAGCACGCACCGGCACGGCGGCAGCTGAGCGACTTTCCGTTTATGCCGATGCCCACGCCTGCAAGCGAAATTCGCCTGATCGAATCCTTTGCGCCAACAAGGGTAATCGGCCTAACCCTGAACCACGAGGGCATGAATGACGCCGAGGTGAGTGCGGCCATCGCCCTCTATGCGGCCGAGCTCGCCATTCCTGTTACCGATGCGGTGAGCCGACCTGCCTCTGCTCTGGTGGCAATGGTGCTGCGAGCTTTCCCCGAGTTGTGTACATCAACTGACGGTCAGCTTTGAGCGCACCGCGGCTGGAGATTCATCTCGAGCACCTACAGCACAACGCCACCACCATGGTGAATCGGCTTGCCCGCCAAGGAATCAAGGTGACCGGGGTGAGCAAGGCAACCCTGGGACTGCCGGAAATTGTGCGCACCTGGGTTGCGGCAGGGGTGCACTCCATCGGTGAATCACGAATCGAATCAATCGAATCGCTTAGCCGCTGCGAGCTTGGCGTTCCCCTGCTGCTGATTCGCTCGCCGATGCTCAGCCAGGTGGATCGGGTGGTGGCCCATGCGGCGATTAGCTGCAACAGCGAGGCGGTGGTGCTCAAGGCCTTGGCAGCTGCAGCGCATTGCCAGGGGGTGCGCCACGGAGTGCTGCTGATGGTGGAGTTAGGGGATCTGCGCGAGGGAATTCTCGCAGCAGACCTTGAGGCGATGGTGTTACTAACCCTGGCCCTGCCAAACCTGCTGCTAGTGGGCATCGGCACCAACCTGGGCTGTCAAAACGGCGTTGCCCCAGATGAAGCGAATATGGGCGAACTATCGCGTCTGATCGAAGCCCTGGAAAGGCGTTTTGGCATCAGGCTCGAGTGGTGCTCGGGAGGTAATTCAGCCAATCTTCCCTGGCTGACTGGTGGCGGCGATCCGGGCCGCATCAACCACCTGCGCCTCGGCGAGGCCCTACTGCTGGGGCGAGAGCCCCTCACCCGCACAGCCATACCAGGGCTGTATACCGATGCCATCACCCTGGTGGCAGAGGTGATCGAGTCCAAGCGCAAGCCAAGCCGTGCCTGGGGAACGCGTCACTGCACCAGTTTTGCCAAAGGGCCAGTTGCTCCCCAAAAGCAACCAGACCAACCCATGGCCATGCGAGCGCTACTTGCCCTGGGCGAACAGGATGCCGATCCGACCGGTCTTAGTGCCCCTGGGATCAGCATCGAGGGCGCATCCAGCGACCACTTGGTGGTGAGCGGAGCGGCAGAGGCGTTGGAGCCGGGCGATGAGCAGCGCTTCCAGGTCAGCTACAGCAGCCTGCTGCGGGCGATGACATCTCCATTTGTGAGCCGTTGTTTCATCGGCGGACCTGCCTAAGGTTCGCAATTGGTAATGGCCCCTTCATGCAGTCGCCCCTTCGCTCAGCTGGCAGTCCCGATGGTCCTGGAGCAACCCTCAGCCTGATTGCGGCCGTTTTGGTGGGCATCGCGATTCTGCTCAGCCAAACCGTGTTCATCGTGCCGGCAGGCAACGTGGCCGTTGTCACAACCCTGGGCAAGGTCACCGGTACCCCCCGCAGCCCCGGCGCCAACATCAAGGCCCCCCTGGTGCAGAACACTTCGCTGTTTGACGTGCGCACCCAAGTGCGACCAGAGCAGTTTTCGACTCTCACCAAGGATCTCCAGGTGATTCAGGCCACCGCCACGGTGAAATACGCCATGAAGCCTGCAGAAGCGGGGCGGATATACGAGACGATCGCCACCGATGACCAGCAGATCTATCCCCGCGTGATCCAACCATCGCTACTGAAGGCACTCAAATCAGTCTTTTCGCAATACGAGTTGGTGACTATTGCCACCGAATGGAACTCCATTTCGGAGCTGGTGCAGGAGAAGGTGGCCGAGGAACTGCGCAAATTTGACTATGTGAGCGTGCAGGGACTAGACCTCACTGGCCTGCAAATCGCCGAGGAATACCGCGCCGCGATCGAGCAGAAACAAATTGCCGAGCAGCAGCTTTTGCGTGCCCAGACCGAGGTCTTGATCGCCGAGCAGGAAGCCAAGCGCTACGAAACGCTCAACTCAAGCCTCGATGACCAGGTGCTCTACAAACTCTTCCTGGACAAGTGGGACGGCCAGACCTCCGTGGTGCCAGCATTACCTGGTACTGCTGGGGGGAGCGGCAACTCGGTGATCGTCAACGGACGGCGCTGATGCTGGCTTGAATCAGCCGGTCTTGAGCAACTGCGCAGGCCAACAATGCCAACTTTCCTAGTTACCGGCAGCAACCGCGGCATTGGCCTCGAATACTGCAAACAACTACAGGCCCGCGGCGATCAGGTGATCGCCGTCTGTCGCACGCCGTCGCCGGAACTGGAGGCGCTGGGGGTGCTCATCGAGGCGGGGATCGAGCTCACCGCTGAAGAGGATCTTGATGATCTGGTGCAACGGCTAGCTGGCCAGCCGCTTGAGGGGGTGATCCTCAATGCCGGCATCCTCGAAGGAAACCGCCTGGAGAATCTCGACAGCAACAGCCTCAGGCGTCAGTTTGAAGTGAATGCCCTGGCGCCCCTGCTGCTCGTGGCCGCCCTGCTGCCGAATCTGCAGCCCGGTTCCAAGCTGGCACTGATGACCAGCCGCATGGGCTCGATTGACGACAACAGCTCCGGCTCCTCCTATGGCTATCGGATGTCAAAGGTGGCGCTGAACATGGCAGGGCGATCCCTGGCGATCGACCTGCGGCCACGCGGCATCGCCGTGGCAATCCTCCACCCGGGCCTGGTGCGTACCCGCATGGTCAACTTCAACCCCCAGGGCATCAGCCCCGAGGAGGCGGTGCGGGGCCTCCTGGCCCGCATCGACGCTCTCAGCCTGGGAACAAGTGGTGGCTTCTGGCACGCCAACGGCGAGGTGCTGCCTTGGTAGGAGCCCCAGCCACCTGGAAGCCCTTGCTGAACCAAACGCCCAGTAAGACATGACGACATCGGTAGCGATCCTGGTCAACGGCGCCAGCTCATCGGGGAAGTCAACCCTGTGCAAGGCCCTTCAAGATCACCTCACGGAGCTGGCCGATGGCGATCCTGCTGCTGCCTATGGGCTAGTGGCTTTCGATGACATCGCACTGCTGCTGTCTGACAGGTTGTTTCCGCGAAGTCTGGTGAAGCTGCAGGGGGGAGATACCAGCCGCCTGATCTCTCGAGAACCCCACGACGGCAGGGCCGCCTGGGAGTATGTCGACAACAGCCAGGCCGAAGGCAGGCATGGCGGCAGCCCCCGGATGCGCCTGGAGCTCAACCCTCTGGGACGGAGAGTGTTGGCGGGGCTGCATCGAAGCTGGGCCCAGCACCTCAAACTGGGCACAAACCTGATCATCGACCACTTCCTGCAGGAGCAGGGGTGGCAGCAGGAGGTGCTCGAGCAGCTGCGTGCCTCCGGGGCCCGGGTGGTGCTGGTGGGGGTGCACTGTTCCCTGTCCGAATTGGAGCAGCGTGAATCGGGTCGCGGCGAGGGTCGGCTGGAGGAGCGACCGCTCGGCTTAGCCCGCCGCAGTGATGAGCTCTGCCACTCCCATGGGCTGGTCTACGACGTAAGCGTTGACACAAGCCTTCAGACCACCGCGGAGGCGGTGCTGATGATTCTTGAGCAACTTCAGGCCTCCCCGCACTAGGGAGAAGGAATGCCCATCAGTATTTGCGAGCCACAACAGTGGGAAACATCCGCTGTTCGTCGTGGTGCACGGCGACCACCGCGAAGCCCGCATCCTGCAAGTGCTGGCGCATCTGGGACTCCTCTCGAAAGCAGTTCCATCGGGGCGGAATCACCTTCTGGAACAGAAAGCGCTGATGCTCGAGATCACTTGCCTGCCGGGGTTGCCACTGCTCTGGGGGGGTGATGAAGCTGATCACGAAAATCCCATCGGCCCGCAGCGCCTGGGACACCTGGCGGTAGAAGTCAACGCAACGGTCGTCCTCCTGCACATAGATGTTGAGGCCGTTGCTGGTGAGCAGGTCCCACCGCTCCGTACTGCCCAACTGC
>NZ_JAGQCR010000135.1:0-8336 GCF_024346295.1 Cyanobium sp. BA20m-14 | reverse complement strand
CGAAAGAGGCGGAGGGCAACGGGATAGAAGACGGCTTCAAAGCCTCGACTAGGCGCGGACCCATCAAAATCCTTGGTCCTGATGGCGGGTATCTCTCGAGAGGTGTCAGGATCTTTGTAGAAGCCGAACACATCGAGCATGCATTGATCGAAGCATATTGGAACTTCGAGCTTGGCACGCTCAAGTTCCTCTGGCTTCCATTCACCGATCGCATAGCGGCACTCCCTGATCTGTGGGTCTCTTACGCAAAGTGCAGCCAGGCTGCGCGCTTCCTTTAGCGCGATGATGTTCTGATCAAGGCTTGTAGACCGAAAGCCCTGCGCCTGGACTGCAGAACCCAGCAGCAGTGGCACAAAAAAGGCGGCAAGCAGAGAGCGTAATCGCATAGGCGTTGGCCAGTAAGAGATCTTACGCCCAGCCTGCAAATAGGAAAACCATGCAGATTTTGCATGGTTTTCCTATTTGCCACTGTTGTCTTGCTCGACCATGGCGCAGCAATGTTTGTCATAGACCAAGCCAGTGGGGGATCCTCCTGCCAGCTGGTTCGGCAACAGCAGTGGAATGCCTTGCTGCGATGTCCACCTCCTCTGCTGCCACTCCCGCCGCCCAGGCACCGTTCACAGCTGAACGCTGGAAGCAGTTTTGGAACGCCTGGAAGAAAGAGCCCCAGCAACTCGAGGGAATCGAGCAGTTGCGGCTCGCCGTCATTGCTGCCGACCCAGCGCTCCTCACCGAGGCCGCTCCCTGGCGGCAAACCTTCTCGTCGTCTCCGCCGGCTCCTGAGGCCCAGGCCCATGCCAATCCCCTGCAGGTGGCCTGGGAGAACCAGAACGACAACGCCTCCGGTACCGGCTACCGCGAGTGCTTCTCCAGCAGCTGCGCCATGCTCGCCCGCTTCTGGGGCAAGGTCAGCTCAGACGACGAGTACAACGCCATCCGCGCCAAATACGGCGACAGCACCAGTGCAGAGGCCCAGCTCTCGGCCTTGCGGTCCCTGGGGCTGACGGCCAACTTCGCGACCAACGGGGATCGCCAGACCCTGGAGGAGCAAATCAACCTGGGCCGGCCGGTGGCGGTGGGCTGGCTGCATCACGGTCCGGTGTCAGCACCCTCAGGTGGCGGCCATTGGAGTGTGGTTATCGGTTTCACCGATATGGCTGCCATTCACAACGACCCCAATGGGGAAGCCGATCTGGTCAGTGGCGGTTACACCGCTAACACCAATGGCGCCGGCCAGCACTACAGCTGGAAGAACTGGCAGCCCCGTTGGCAGGCCGATGGTCCAGGCACCGGCTGGCTGCTGAGCTGCCACCCCTGAGCAGGCAGAAGACAGTCCCACAGAAGCAAAGACCATGAGCGATGCACTGCCGCCGGTAACGCCAGGCGCACCTCAAGGTGCACCCCAGGGGCCCAAGCCGCCCTTTGATCGGCAGCGGTTTGTCTTCCAGACCCTGGCGGTGGTGATCGGCACCCAGCTGCTGATCTATTCGCTCGCTGCTGGGGTCTGCGGCCAGCGGGCACTGGCGGGCCGGCCAGTTGGTCAGATCTGCCCAGGCACGCTGGAGCAACTGCAGGGCGGCTTTGATTCGACCCTCAACCTGCTGCTGGCGCTCTTGGGGGGAGCAGCCATTTCAAGGGTGACGCCGGGCTCCTGATCACTACGGTGAACAGCCAGAGTGGATGAGAGGGGAAGTAGCCATGGCCCGCTTTGAGGCACTGATCACACCGGTCGCTGATGGCCAAGCACTGCGCGCTGCGCTCGAGCAGATCGCCCAGAGCTGGGGTGCGGCCCTCACCTGGCTGGATCGCCGCAACGCCTCGATGGACCTTGTTGCAGGCGGTCTGCCAGTAAAGCTTCTGCTGGAGCTGCGGCGCGGCGATGTCCTGGGTGTTCTGGTCTCCAGCCAGGAAGGGATGGGCAGTGCCTGGACACTGGCCACTTTGTCTTCCATGGTCTGGTCCTTGTCAGTGCGCGTACTTACTTTCAAGTTGGTGTAGACGCGCAGGCATCCCATGGCGTGCATCACCTGGTGGCAGGCCTCGATCGCCGTGCCATTCGGGTGCAACTGGAACTTGAGGCCCGCCTCAGTGAGCACCTTCTCGGAGGCAGCGATGTAGGGCACCACGCATAGATCAACGATCACCTTCATGGTCAGACCCGGCACATTGCACCCATCGTGGAGGCACCTGCAAAGGAGCTGCCGTGTCTGTTTTTCCGCTGCTGGTGATTGTTCATGCCCTGGCCGCCACGGTGTGGACCCGCGCCTTCGAGGAGGTCTTCGAGCCGCTGGGGCTCACGGCCTTGGCTATTCAGGTGCTTACCGGTCTGTGGATGGGCTGGATCTATCTCCCCGGCTTCCAGGGGCTGTTCAGCACGACCAACCCGATCGGCATGTTGGTGGGCGTCAAGCTGTTGCTGCTGGCTGGCACTGCCGCCCTGGCCCTGCACGCCCGGTTGCGGCTGATCCCCAACCTCACCGACGCCAACCTGAGCGGCCTGGTCTTGCACATCCGCGGCATCACCGCCCTGGCGATCGCCTTTTGGTGGTGGGGGCTCTGATCCGGCTGGGCGGGCTGCTCTGAACAGACGAGCATGGAGAAGGGAGCTCCTATTGGGATTGGGGTGTTGGTCCTGCCACCTCTGCAAGGCATCGGCCCTCAGCAACCCTCAGTTGATCGGCTTGCTCTCCTTCACCCCACCCATCACCTGTTCGACCACCAGCTTCAGCAGCAGCGACACCAGACCAACTCCCCCCAGGATTAGGGCAGCGCCGTAGGCCAGTTCAGTGTCGTATTGCTTGTAGGCGTCTTCAATAAAAAGCGGCAGGCTTTGGGTTTGGCCGGCGATGTTGCCGCTAACCACTGCTACGGCGCCGAATTCACCGAGCGCACGGGCGGTAGTGAGGATCAGGCCACAAACCACTGCGCAGCCCAACTGGCAGAGCAGGGTACCTTCAATGCCCTGATCAGCAACGGCCAGTGGCTGTTTGTTACAGCAACCAGCCGGCTCCACTGGCTGACGCGCCGGGCGCCGTTCTGCAAGGCCACGCTGGCGGATCCGCCGCTGCAGGTGGATTTTTCGGCGCTCACCACGTCCAACGATGTGGTGACCATCCTCAGCACTGAGCCGCTCACCACCGACGAGCACTGGCAGCCCTTTCAGGCCGGTGAATCGCTGCTTTTCTGCGCCGGGGAGGTAGTCCAGTGCGGCCGCCATGGGGTCAGGCCTATCCCCATCCCTGCGAGCTCGGAACCAGTCGCCGCTGCCCAGACTCCTGTGCGTTGATATTGACCGTGCCCGCATTGCTCACGCCCGTGACCACTGGACCCGTCAGAGCTGTGAGCCTTGCTGAGGCCTCGCGCTTTTGGTTCCAGCTGGGCTGGGTGAGCTTCGGGGGGCCGGCCGGCCAGATCGCCCTGCTGCATCGGGAGCTGGTGGACCGGCGCCGCTGGCTCTCGGAGCGGCGCTACCTGCACGCCCTCAACTACTGCATGCTGCTGCCGGGGCCGGAGGCCATGCAGCTGGCCACCTACCTGGGCTGGTTGATGCACGGCATACCCGGTGGCCTTATCGCCGGGGGGCTGTTCGTGATCCCCTCGGTGTTCGTGCTCACGGCCCTGGCCAGCGTGTACGCGCTCTGGGGGCAGCTGCCGCTGCTGGCCTCGGTGTTTGCCGTGCTCAAACCTGCGGTGCTGGCCATCGTGCTGATGGCCGCCTGGCGCATCGGCCGCCGCACCTTGCACACGCCCCTGCTGGTGGCCCTGGCGATTGCCGGTTTCCTGGCTCTGGCCCTGCTGGATCTGCCCTATCCGCTCGTAGTGATCGCAGCGGGCGTGATCGGTCTGCTGACCGCCCGCTGGCGACCGGGCCTGTTGCTCAGTGGTGGCTCCCATGGAACAGCGGCGGCCAACGCAGAAGCCAATCGGCCTGATGCCCTACACGACGACCACACGGATAGTCCCGAGCACGCCCGCTTCTCCCGCCGGCGCCTGGCCCTCACCCTGTTGATCTGGGCCCTGGCCCTCCTGCTTCCTCTTGGGGGCCTGGTGATCGCAGGCGGCTGGAGCGGCACCCTGGCGCTGATGGCGCGCTTCTTCACGCGGGTGGCGCTGCTCAGCTTTGGCGGGGCCTATGCCGTGCTGCCCTACGTGGCCCAGGGGGCGGTGGAGCAGTTCGGCTGGCTATCGGCTCCGCAGATGCTCGACGGCCTGGCCCTGGGTGAAACCACGCCGGGGCCACTGATCATGGTGGTGGCCTTCGTGGGCTTCATGGGCGGCTGGAATCAGTCCATCGCAGCTGGCTTGAGCCCCTGGCCCCTGGCCCTGGCGGCGGTGCTGGTGACGGTGTGGTTCACCTTCCTGCCTTCCTTTGGCTTCATCCTGGCCGGCGCACCGCTGGTGGAGGCATCCAGAGGCGACCTGCGCTTTGGGGCTCCACTGAGCGCCATTACGGCCGTGGTTGTTGGGGTGATCGCCAGCCTGGCGCTGTTCTTCGCCGGCCCGGTGCTCTGGCCCGCCGGAGCCTTCAATCCCTGGGCGGCGCTGGTGGTTGCGGTGGCCTTGTTTGCCCAGCTGCGGCTGCGTTGGAGCGTGCTGCAGGTGATCGGTGCAGCGGCGGCCATTGGTGCACTGCTGGCAGGGGTGGCGAAGCTCTCAGGCTGATCGCCAGCCAACACAACAAAGCCCGGAGCGTTGGCCCTGGGCGCAGCTGTGCGTGGGTTTGTGCGTGGCAATAGCCGTGATCGTTTTCAGATCAGAGGATTTTCAGTTGTGAGCGGAGCTGCTGGCGCTGGCACCTGGGGCGTTGCAGTGGACGGCCGTTGCGGCCAGGAACCTCAATGATCCCCGGTCTTCACCGGGGGCAATGGGAGTTCATAAAGGGGGCTTCACAGCTGACGCAAGGATGCGGCAGAACCTTCGTCCAGCTGACCCCAAGTGGCATCCCTCCTGCAGATCCGCCCCTATGTGCCGGCCGACTGGCCAGCGTTGTGGGCGCTGCTGGAGCCGGTGTTCCGCGCTGGTGAAACCTTTCCCCACGACCCGGCCATCACAGAGGCAGAAGCCCAGCTGGCCTGGGTGGAACAGAACCAGGCGGTGATGATCGCCGTGGATGGGGCAGGGGCCCTCGTGGGCACCTATTACCTCAGGCCCAATTCCCTCGAGCTGGGTGCCCATGTGGCCAATGCCGGCTATGTAGTTGCAGAGCACTGCCGCCGCCAGGGGATCGGCAGCCGCCTCTGTCAGCACTCGCTACAGGCGGCTCGGGTTCTTGGATTCCGGGCGATGCAGTTCAACCTGGTGGTTAGCACCAACACCGCCGGCATCCATTGCTGGCAGCGCAATGGCTTTCAGGTCATCGGTACTCTGCCGGGAGCGTTTCGCCACAGGCAGTTGGGTTACGTCGATGCCCTGGTGATGTTCCAGGGGCTAGTGGAGGGGCCTGCCCCATGAAGGTGGTGCCGCTGCGGTTGCAGCCGGGCGATGACCTGCGTCAGGCGCTGGAAACCTGGATGGGCAAGCAGGAGGAGCAGGCCGGCTGTGTGATCAGCGCTATCGGCAGCCTCTCGGTGGCCGAGCTGCGCTTCGCGGGAGCGGCGGCGGCCACAACCATTCGCGGCGACCTGGAGATCCTGAGCCTCTCCGGCACCCTTTCTGCCGATGGCGCCCACCTCCACATCGCTGTGGCCGACAGCAAAGGTGCCGTGATCGGCGGTCACCTCTGCCCTGGCTCGCTGGTGCACACCACCGCCGAGCTCGTGATCGGACTGCTGCCGGAGTGGCAGTTCCGGCGTGAGCGCGATCCCGCGACCGGCTACGCCGAGCTGGCTTTCAAGGCTAAGCCAGAGCGGTGATCGCGCGAAGCACCTTCAGCAGATCAGGGAGTCGCTGCTGGCTGGCCTGATCCGGCGGCAGCAACCGCTCGATCGCCTCATCGGGCACACCCACGTGATGGGCGACGAGCACCTGTCCGAATGCAGGTGCTGTGGATTACCGCATGCCGGCGAGGCGGGCCTCGATCGCACTGGCGGTGCAGGCCACCCCGTCCTCGCGGGCCAGCAGCTGCTGCAGCTCCCAGGCTCGCTGGCGGAAGCGAGGTTCGCCTGCCAGGGCTCGGATGCTGGCAGCCAGGGCCTCGGCGCTGAGACTGCTCAACCGGTGTGTGGCCGGGCTGACCCCGAGCTGCTCCAGCGTGCGTCCCCAGGCGGGCTGATCCGCAAAGAACGCCACCACCGTCGAGGGGATGCCGTGGCGCAGCGTGGTGGCGGTGGTGCCGGCACCGCCGTGATGAATCGCGGCCTGCACCCTGGGAAACAGCCAGCTGTGCGGACACTCCTCCAGCAGAAACACATCAGCCGGCAGGGCCGCTCGGGGCAGCACCCGGCCCCAACCGGGCGAGAGGATCAGGCGAACGCCAGCCAGCTGCGCTGCTTCCACCACCGCAGCCGCCAGCGCTTCTGGATCGCGGCTAATCATGCTGCCGAATCCGGCATAGAAGGGAGCAGGGCCGCTCTCAAGGAAGGCTCTCAGCTCCCGATCCGGGCTGTAGGGCGTAGGCAGTATTACCCCATCAGCCGTGCGGGGCTCGAGGAAGCAGAAGCCGGTGAGCGAGGCGCTCGCCTTCCAGTCAGCCGGGTGCGGCAACACCTGAGGACTGATCAGATGCAGCACCGGCGGATCCGCCAGATGGGCCGGTGGGGTGCGGCGGCTCTCGGCGCCGCCCCAGGGGAGGGGCTGCAGGCCCAGGCGATCGCGGCGAAAGGCCTGGATCACCCGGGCGTCCTGACGCCACTTGAGCAGGCTGACCAGCCGGTAGCTGCTGCGGTTGAGCCGGCGGCGGATTCGATGCCTTGTGCTGCCGCCATTGCGGCTGGTTGGTGAGGCGGGGAAGCCCAGAAAGGGGAAATCCCCGGTGGCCATGATCGGCATGGGGCTCAGCACCACCAGGGGACACCCGGCGGCCTCTGCCAGGTGGTAACCCCACAGGCACAGCGGTGACACCAAAAGCAGATCCGTGCCCTCCATGGCGGCGTGGGCCGTCTCCAGCAGCTCACCCAGCAGTGCATCGGAGATCAGGCGCACTGGCTTGCCCTGCATCAACGCCAGGCCCGCCTCCGAGCTCAGCAGCGAGGTGAAGTCGCCCGGCAGGGGTACGAACGGCAGCGCATGGGCTTCCGCCACGGCCTGGAAGTTGACGCTGCCGATCAGGCTCACCTGATGTCTGAGGCGCTGCAGTTCCAGCAGGATCGCCAGGTAAGGCTGCAGGACTCCCCTGGAACCGACGGAGATCAACCGGACCTTGGCCATGCGGGAAGCCGCTGCTGCCGCGTGATCCTGCACGATTTCTGAAGCAGTTGAGGCCAGCCGGCAGATGGCCCTGAGCTAGACGAGGAGTCGTCAGGGCTTTCCAGCTGGGAACGAGCGCTATTGCCGCTGAGCGCTACGGAGGAGCCGAAAGAGTCGTAAAAAGCGGGAGTGGGATTGGTGAATGACTGCAGCAGATTGCCGGTTGCGACTTCAAAGAGATAGGCAGCGCCGGTGTAGCTGTTGTCTCCGAAAGAACCGGATTGACCCTTCCGGCTTTGCATGCATGAATAGGCCTAGCCTGCTGTGGATTTCTGATTTGCTACGTTCATGAAGGTTGAGCTGTCATCAGCCTTCTGGAGATCAGGTTATAGTATTGCCGACAAGCGTATTCGAGCGAGTGTGAGTTCACGGGTCTTTTTATCTTTCATGGTTTGTTGCATGAGCGCATTTGCTAGCCCTGCTAATGCAGAAGATCTCCCAGCCGAAGACAGTGCACCCTCTTCAAAGGGAAACTTATCCGGTCTTTATGTGACAGCAGGCGTTGGCGCAAATTGGCCAATTGACCGAGTGGGGAAAGGTGACCCAGGATCATTCACGGAGTTTTCCACTCCCGCATTTTCTACAGAAGTGGGTATAGGCTATGATCTCAAACCAGTTCGCCTAGAACTTGCGTACGCCCTCGATGCAAGCAAGCTAGAAGGTTACAACAGTGTTACCGGTCAGAATTATAAGTACAGTCAAGGCGGCCAAACACGCAAGGACTCCGCTTTCGCCAGCATCTACTGGGATCTGTTGCCAAGCAAGCGTTTATCGCCTTACATTGGTGTTGGCATTGGAATTTCATTTCTTGATGTTGGCGCATTTGCCGACCCTGGATTGAGCTACCAAGGCTATTCGAAATCATTGCTAGGCTATCAAGCAAAAGCAGGCCTTTCCTACGCTATTGATTATAAATCCAAAGTCTTCGCAGAGGCTGTATATCGCGGCACAAGTGGGTATGGCACTGACGATGGATATGACAAATGGGATAA
>NZ_JAGQCR010000134.1:0-8449 GCF_024346295.1 Cyanobium sp. BA20m-14 | reverse complement strand
GATCTGGAGGCGCTGGGCTTCCGGGATGCCGATGTCGATCGGGGGAGCGCCGGCGGGAGCGGCTGGCTTGGAGGCCATGGGACTTATGCGTAATAATTCCGTTTTAGTTGGTCGGTGGGGCCTGGCCGCCCTGTGTTGAGCTTTGTTGTTCCGCAGGCCACCGGCGTTCCCGTCAGGCGGCTGAGCTGCCCCTGGAGATGGATGTGCTGGCACCGCGACACCTGAACGCTCACGGGGAATCCAGGCTTGTGATCAAGCGGCTTGTGATCAAGAGGCTTATGGCCCTGCTGCGAGCCATCGAAAGAGATGGTAAGCACTGCGCCGATGAGGCAATATTAGCTGGCCTATTTGTGGGTGCTGGAAGTGTATTTATTGCCGAAAAGCTACACCAGTCAAATGCGTTTGGGCTCCTGTTGCTGGTTAATGCATCGTTAAATCTTGCAGGGCCGATTGCCTGTGCCCTGCTGATTACCGTGAGGCTGAGCCCCTATTGGGTTCGGTATTATCGGCTCGGGATGGGTTCCGCTTGGCTGAGGGTCGTTGTGCCTGCAGCAATTGCCGGCGCTATTTTGAACTTTTATTTTCTTCTGGCTTCCGTTGTCGCTGGCGTATTAATTAGTTCTCGCCAGGATGTGATTGGTGAATTCCGGCTTGTTTTTGCTGCCGTAAAGCCCGCAGACTTGGCGCTCTCAAGCCTGGAGGCAAGTGTTTATGGTATGGTCGCAAGTACATGGGCCTTGGTAGAATCTAGGTCTAGCATCGGCAAGGGCAAGCCCATTGCCCTTGTGATCAGCTCGGTGACTGTCCATGCGTTTGCTGCTGTGATGGTGACAAAAATTGCTTGGATCTTTGTGCGCCAAATGATTTTCTGAAAGATGGTGGAATGAAGCGAGATAGTTGGATTTTTAGCTCCATTACCCTCGCGCTCCTCGGCGCCACATTGGTAGGGTTGGCCTTGGAGCAGGGCTGGATTTCCTGGTGGCAAAAGCCATTGCGGATCACCTTGGTGGCTAAGTCGGCGAAATCCTTGAGCCCTGGCATGGAGGTCAAGTTGTCTGGTTTGACTGTTGGTCGGCTCAAGACTCTCTCGATAGCAGGCGATGCCCGTATAATTGGAAAGCTTGATGTGGACCCAAGCTATGCAAGTTTTATCGGCCCATCTAGCGTTTTGAGGGTAGATCAGGAGGGGCTTATTGGGGATTCTTTTATTTCTATAACCCCAGATCTAGCAAAGGTGAAGCCGAAACAGGTCAATAGGGCAAGTGATTCAACGCTCGAGCTTCCTCTCGAGCCTGCACTTGATACAAGGGAATTATTGATAGGCCTGGCGCAAACCCGTATGCGGCTTGATGCAACAATTGCCAATGCAGGCAAGGTCTTTGCCAGTGATGTCCCCATCACATTGAGTTCCATGCGTCAAGGAGCGGGATCTTTTTCTGATTTGGCCAAGGCTCTTCAAAAGGAGACCGAAGATACGGCTCCAGTAGTGCGAGAAACTTTGCAGAGTGGCCAATCAGGTGTCAATCAGCTTGGCGCAGCAGGCGTGAGCGTAATAGTCACAAGCGAGGTATTGCGTGATTTAATTCAGACACTCAAGGCCATGTTTGATCGGTAGCAGTTTTCCATTTATAGGCGGAGAGTGGGGTGGCTAGGGAGTCACCCCTCCTCCTCCGTCCAGGTGCTAGCCACATGCAGTTCCTCCAGCTGCTTCTCCGCCACCCCGGCCGGGGCCTGGGTCATCAGGCAACGGGCCTGCTGGGTTTTGGGGAAGGCGATCGTGTCGCGGATCGACTCCTCGCCCGCCAGCAGCATCACGATCCGGTCCACGCCGTAGGCCAGGCCGCCGTGGGGTGGGGCGCCCATATCGAGGGCCTCCATCAGGAAGCCGAACTGGCGCTCGGCCTCCTCCAGGGGCAGGCCGATGGTCTGCAGCACCTGGCGCTGCAGGGCCGAATCGTGGATGCGCAGGGAGCCGCCGCCGAGCTCCAGGCCGTTGAGCACCAGGTCGTAGGCCTGGGCGCGGGCCGTGGGCAAGGTGTTGGCCCAGGCGGCCGGATCTGCCCCAAGGTCTGCGGCGTTGGGGGCGCAGAAGGGGTGGTGCAGGGCTTCGAGCCGGTTTTCGCCGGCGTTGAACTCGAACATCGGGAAATCCACCACCCAGAGGAAGTTCCACTGGTCGTTCTGCCGCTCGCTCTGCACCAGGCCGAGCTCGCGGGCCAGGAACTGGCGCACCCGATCGAGGGCCTTATTCACCGTGGCGGTGTCGCCTGCGCCAAACAGCAGCAGGGTGCCGGGCGTGGCGCCGCTGCGGGCCAGCAGCTCGGCTTTTTTGTCGTCTGGGAGGTTGTCCTTGATGGCGCCAATCGTGTCGATCTCGCCGCCCTCGCGCACGCGGATAAAGGCCAGGCCGCCGGCCCCAGCCTTTTGGGCCTCGCTGAACACATCTCCGCCGGGCTTGATCCGCACGTTGCTGATGGCGTCGTTGCCGCCGGGCACGGCGATGCACTTCACCGCGCCGCCGGCGGCCACGGCGCCGCTGAACACCTTGAAGCCCATGTCTTTGACCAAGTCGGAGACATCGCACAGCTCCAGGCCGTAGCGGGTGTCGGGCCGGTCGGTGCCGTAGCGCGCCATGGCCTCATGCCAGCTGAGCCGCGGGAAGGGGCGAGGTAGCTCGATGCCCTTGACGGCCTGCCAGATGCTGGCGATCAGGGCCTCGTTGAGCTCCAGGATCTGCTCCTGGCCCATGAAGCTCATCTCCATGTCCAGCTGGGTGAATTCCGGCTGGCGATCGGCCCGCAGATCTTCATCGCGGAAGCAGCGGGCCACCTGGTAGTAGCGCTCAATGCCGCCCACCATTAGCAGCTGCTTGAACAGCTGGGGCGACTGGGGCAGGGCGAACCACTCGCCACCGCACACCCGGCTGGGCACCAGGTAGTCGCGGGCGCCCTCGGGGGTGGAGCGGGTGAGCACCGGGGTTTCCACCTCGATGAAGCCGGCCTCTTCCAGGAAGCGGCGCATCGCCTGCACCGTGCTGTGTCGCAGGCGCAGGTTGCGGGCCATGCGCTCGCGGCGCAGGTCGAGGTAGCGGTGGCGCAGGCGCAGCTCCTCGCGGGTGTTCTCCTCGTCGTGCACCGACACCGGGAAAGGCAGGTTGCCCTTGATGGCATTGAGCACGGTGATGGAGGCCGCCACCACTTCCACCTGGCCGGTGGCCAGCTTGTCGTTGATGGCGTCGGCGGGTCGCTGGCGCACCCTGCCGGCCACCTGGATCACCGTTTCGTTGCGCAGGTGCTCCGCTACGGCGAACATTGCGGCGCCGTTGTCGGGATCGACGGTGATCTGCACGCTGCCGCTGCGGTCGCGCAGGTCGACAAAAATCACGCCGCCATGGTCACGGCTGCGGTCTACCCAGCCGCACAGCTCTACGGCCTGACCGCTGGCGTCTTGGCGCAGGTCGCCGCATCCGTGGCTGCGCATGGGGAGAAGGCAAGCGTATCCGCGATTTTCCCACGGCGCCGTCAGCGCCGGTAGAAGGGCCGCTTCACCACGGTGGCCGGCTCGGCCTTGCCCCGAATCTCCACCGCCAGCTCGGTGCCCAGCTTGGCGGCGGCGACGGGCACGCTGGCCAGGGCGATGGCCTTGCCCAGGCTGGGGGACCAGCTGCCACTGGTCACCTCGCCCACCACTGCCCCGTTGTGCAGCACCGGGTAGCCGTGGCGCGCGATCGCCCGGCCCTGCAGTTCCAGGCCCACCAGCCGCCGCCCCGCCCCCTCGGCACTCTGGCGCTCCAGCACCGCCCGACCGATGAAGGGCTTGGGCATCTCCAGGTGCACCAGCCAGCCCAGCCCCACCTCCAGGGGCGTGGTGCTGGCATCCATCTCACTGCCATAGAGGTGCATGGCGGCCTCTAGGCGCAGGGTGTCGCGGGCGCCGAGGCCGCAGGGGGTGACCCCCGCCTCCAGCAGCTGGCTCCACAGGTTGAGGCCCGCCTGAGCGGGCAGGAGCAGCTCGAAGCCGTCTTCGCCGGTGTAGCCGGTGCGGCCCACAAAGGCGGTGGCCCCCGCCAGCTCCAGCTCCCGGTGGCCGAAGCGGGGCAGGCCAGAAAGGCTTTCGCCGCAGAGGGCCTCCAGGCGCACCTGGGCCTCGGGCCCCTGCAGGGCCAGCAGTACCCCATCGCCCTTGCGGTCGTCGATGGCGATGCCGGCCGGCTCCAGCTGGTTGCGGATCCAGGCGGTGTCGGTGTCGGCGCAGGCGGCGTTGATCACAAGCACCAGCTCATGGCTGGCCGCTTCGCCCTTGGCTCCCTGGCGCCAGCCCCGGTCGTAGACGATCAGGTCGTCGCGGATGCCGCCGGCCTCGTTGAGCAGCACCGTGTAGCAGGCCTCGCCGGGGCCGATGCGGAACAGATCGGTGGGCACCAGGCTCTGCAGTGCATCTTTGACGCCATCGCCCCGCAGGCCCAGCACCCCCATGTGGGAGATATCGAAAACGCCGCAGTGGCTGCGCACGGCGGTGTGCTCGGCCACTAGGCCGGCAAATTGCACGGCCATCTCCCAGCCGGCGAAGGGCACCATCCGGCCGCCAGCCGCCCGGGCTGCTTCGAATAGTGGGGTGTGCAGCAGGGTCATAGGGGGATCCTATTGGGGGTCGTGGCAATCACGAAGGAACTCGAAAGATTCGGGTTCCTTGCTTCCCAGCAGTGCCAAGCGTCCATACCTTGGGAGAGCAAATCCCGATCTGTTGATGGGTCAAAGACCCTGCTGTCGTAGCTGCCGCCATTGCGCCCCTCCTAGGGGGGCGGAGATGGGCTGGTGCCAGCTGCGCCAGTTGCAGATCCACCCCGAGCTGGCCACCGAGCTGTGGTGCCACCACTGGACGGCCCGGCCACCGCGGCTGCCGGTGCTGGTAGGGGGCCAAGGCGCCGGAGCAACAGATGGCTCCCTAGCTGGGCCCCTGCCGAATCAGCAACTCAGCCTGGATGCGGTCCTGGGCCAAAGCTGAAGCGGATATAAATTTTTTACACGACTGCTCGCCCTGGCCGCTTTGCCTGGCCGCAGCAGGGATGCTGCGTTATTAAGTTATCTGATGGTTCCCGGAGGAGGCTGAGATGACCGCAACCATGTCGATCACCACCCCTATCGAGTTGATGGCGGCCCAGGTGGACTGCGAGATACTCACCCTGCCCACCGGTGCCAAGGTGTTTTCCCGCGGCGAGCGGGCCGATTCCATCTATGGGGCGCGGCGCGGCATCGTCGAGTTGGTTGGCGAAGGCGGGGAAAAACTCTGCTACCGGCCCGGCGAGCTCTTCAGTTACCAGGACATCGTCTGGGGCGATGGCTGCTACCGCAATGAGGCCCTGGCCCGCACCCCGGTGGAAATCCTGCGCCTCGATCGCCTCCGCTTCCTCAACCTGCTGCACAACCACCCCACCCTGGCCGTGCTGTTGATCAGCCAGCAGCATGAACGCCTGCGCGAGCAGCGCACCAGCGGCACCTGCTGCTACTGAAGCTCTCGCTCGATTGCGGCTGGAATGGCGTCGAAGCCGCCCCGTTGCCAGCGGGGACTCCAGATATCCGAGCCACAGACGACGGCCGCGGCTCGGGCGGGATCCGGCTCCAGATAGCGACGGCCGTCTGTGGCGGCGAACGTCCAGCTCCACCAGCCGCTCGGATACATGGGCACCCAGCCATACATCGGGTCGGCGTAGCCGAACACCTCGCGGATCAGCTTTACCGTGTCGATGTGCACTTGGCGGAAGGCCTCCGGTGATTCGCTTTGGGTGGCGAATACGCCGCCGGGTCGCAGGATGCGGCGGCAGTGCTCAAAAAACGCTCGGTTGAACAGGCCTTCGGCGGGGCCGGCCGGGTCGGAGCCATCGACGATCACCACGTCGTAGCTGGCATCGGGCGCATGGGCGGCCCAGGCGATGCCGTCGCCCACCGTCAGCTGGAAGCGGGGGTCGCTCCAGCAACCGCCGCCGATTGAGGGCAGGTACTGCTGGCTCCACTCCACCACCAGGCCGTCGATCTCCACCAGGTCGAGCTGCTGGACGCCGGCGTGGCGCAGGCATTCGCGGGCGGTGCCGCCATCGCCGCCGCCGATTACCAGCACCCGCTCGATGCTCGTCGCGCCGCAGAGGGCCGGATGCACGATCGCCTCGTGGTAGTGCCGCTCCTGGCGCTCGGCCGTCATCCAGCAGCCATCGAGCAGCAGGCCCTTGCCGTAGCGCTGGCTGTCGATGATGGTCACCCGCTGGAAGGGTGACTGGGCTTCGGCGAGCACCGTGCCCTCCAGGCCGTAGCGCACGCCGTCGAAGATCTCGTCGATCCAGCCTGGGCTGGGTGGGGTGCTGCTGTCGGCCATGGACGGGAAGGATCGCATCTCCACATTTGCGCATCACGGGTTGCCGATCCCCCTGGGCTGCCCATGACAGGCTTTGGGGATGACTGGTGGGGTGCCTGGCGATCTGCAGCTGAGTGGGCGGTGGGTGATCCCCGCTGCGGAGCTGCGCTGGCGCTTCTCGCGCTCCTCCGGCCCGGGGGGCCAGAACGTGAACACCACCGACTCCCGGGTGGAGCTCGGGTTTGACCTGGCGGCCACAGCGGCCCTGCCGCCCCTGCTCCAGGCCCGGGCCCTGCGGCGGCTGGAGGGGCGGCTAGTGGAGGGCTGGGTGGTGATCGCCGCCAGTGAGCACCGCTCCCAGTGGCAGAACCGGGTGGCCGCCCAGCGGCGCCTGGTGGCGCTGCTGCAGGAGGCGATCAAACCGCCGCCGCCGCCGCGGCGGGCCACCAAGCCCACCCGGGGTTCAAAAGAGCGCCGCCTCGCCGCCAAGAAACTGCGCAGCGCCATCAAGGGGCAGCGGCGCTCGCGCCCCCAGCTGCCGGAGGACTGAGCTGTTTATGGATGCCTACAGGAGGTTGTACATCTGTACAACCTCCTGTAGGCACCAGATCGGCAGCGGGCCTGCCGCCTCAGCTGCCAGCCGGCGGCCCGTTCTCCGCCCGGATCTGGGCCTTGGCCTGCTGCCACAGGCCTTCGAGCTCGCCGATGCTGCGGCCCTGGAGATCGCCGTCCAGGGCAGCCTCCACCCGGGAGAAGCGATCGAGAAAGCGCCGATTGGTGCCCGCCAGGCCATCTTCCGGGTCGATCCGGCACCAGCGAGCCACGTTCACCAGGGTGAACAGCACGTCGCCCAGCTCCTCCTGGGCATGGCGGCGATCCCCTGAGGCCACAGCTTCTTTGAGCTCGTCGAGCTCCTCGTGCACCTTCGCCCACACCCCCTCGATGTCATCCCACTCGAAGCCGGCCGCGGCCGCCTGTTTGGAGATGGTCATGGCGCCGGCCAGGGCGCCCTGGCCGCGCACCTTGCCGGCCAGGCGCTCGCTCAGCGGGCTAACAAGCGGGCTGGCGGAGGGGACCTGTAGGCGCTCGGCGGCCTTGATTTCCTCCCAGCTGGCCGGTTCGCCGCCGAACACGTGCGGGTGGCGGCGCACCAGCTTGGCGCTGATGCCGCGGGCGATCGCCGCCAGATCAAAGTGACCTGCCTCGCCGACGATCTGGGCGTGCAGCACCACCTGCAACAGCAGGTCGCCCAGCTCCTCGGCCAGGTGGCTGTCGTCGCCATGGCGGATCGCATCGGCCACCTCATGGGCTTCCTCGAGCAGGTAGGGCACCAGGGAGGCGTGGGTCTGCTCCAGGTCCCAGGGGCAGCCGGTCCTGGGGTCGCGCAGCCTGGCCACCACGGCGATCAGCTTGGCGAGGGCCTCAAGGGTCGGGGTGCTGGAGGGGGAGCCCATTGAGTAGGCGGGGCGCGGTAGGGCCACCCTCTCATCGCCACCCTCTCACCGGCGCCGTTTGTGCCACCTCCGCAGCAACCGCGGCGTTTTGGGCATCGGATCACCGTCCTGCACCAGATGCAGCCAGGCGCTGGCCTCCAGCCCTACCAGCGCCGCGATCACCAGGGGCTGGTGCCCGCGCCAGAGCTGCTGGGCCAGCTGCGCCAGGGCTGCGGGGGTCGGGGTGCCGAGGGGTTGGGCCAGCCAGCTGAGGCCGATCAGCAGGACGCCCAGATAGAGCAGCCGCCCGCAGCTGCCCAGCAGGGGGCTGTGGGAGAGCAGGGAGCGATGGCGCAGCAGGTTGCGGTAGGGCCACCAGAGCAGCCGCAGGGGCCCCCAGCGGCGGGTGGGATTGGAGCGGGTGTCGAGGTCGGGGGAGAGCAGCAGGCCTCCCAGCAGGAAGGCCAGGCTGGCGCAGGCCGCCCCGGCCAGCCCCTGCCACGGCCACCACAGCAATCCGAAGGGCAGACACAGCCCCCAGGTTGCTCGGTCGTGGCTGGGGCCGCTGGCCATGGTTGGTTGGTGTAAGTTGCCCAACAAGCGCGATTAGCTCAGCGGTAGAGCGCCTGCCTTACAAGCAGGATGTCGCTGGTTCGAACCCGGCATCGCGC
>NZ_JAGQCR010000133.1:0-8557 GCF_024346295.1 Cyanobium sp. BA20m-14 | reverse complement strand
GGTCTGGGTATGGAAGTGATGCACGAGCGCAACGCTCACAACTTCCCGCTTGACCTGGCTGCTGCCACTGCCACCCCTGTGGCACTGACCGCACCTGCTATCGGCTAAGGCTTAACAGCCTGGCTAAGGCCAACTCATAAACGGAATCCCCCCGGCCCCCTCGCAAGAGGGGGCTTTTTGTTGGCTCGGCAACAGCCAATCAGTCGCGGCTTGAGGGCCCCTATTCCTAGGGTTTGGGGGAATCCTTTCAGCGTGATTCGTCTCCCCTTGTTATGTGGCAGCGTCCTTGAAGTCGTCTGAATTCCTCCTCTCCCAATCCCAGTCCCATCGTTCCTCGACGCCCACTGCCTATCCCAGCAAGGCGCAATTGCTGGCCTGCCTTCCCGCCTCCCTGCTGACCATTGACCCCGTCAAGGCCTGGGGGAGTCTGGCCATGTCTCTAGGTCTGACCCTCCTTGCCTACGGCGTGGGCACCCAGATACCCCTCCGGCTAAGCGCTGCGCCCCTCTGGCTGCTCTATGCCGCGGTGACAGGCACTGTGGCGGGCGGTTGCTGGGTGCTTGCCCATGAGTGCGGCCACCGCGCCTTTCACCCCAACCCCCGGGTGGAAACGGCGGTGGGCTTTGTGCTCCACAGCCTGCTGCTGGTTCCCTACTTCAGCTGGCAGCGGAGCCATGCGGTGCACCACGCCAATTGCAATCACCTCGAAGCGGGTGAAACCCATGTGCCTCCCCGTTCCAATTCGCCCGAGGGCAGGTTGCTTAAAGGGGTGCTCAGTCGGATTGGGCCGGAACTGTACGGCGTCTACGCCCTGATCTTCCACCTGCTGGTGGGGTGGCCGCTCTATTTACTTTTTGGAGTTACAGGGGGCGCAGATTATGGAGCTCCTACCTCCCATTTCTGGAATTTATTGCCTTTTAACAAGGGCAAAAAGCAGCTGTTTCCGGATTCCGTTCGGAAGCTGATGCTGCTATCGAACCTGGGCTTGCTGGCCATGCTTTTAGTGCTGGTGCTGGCTTCAGTTAATTATTCTTTTTTGCGGGTTTTGTGCGTCTATGGGCTCCCGTATCTGGTGGTCAATGCCTGGCTGGTTGCCTATACTTGGCTGCAGCACAGTGATACAGATATTCCCCATTTTTCTTCGGGCGACTGGACCTGGGCGAAGGGTGCTCTTCAGACTGTGGATCGTCCCTACGGGCCCCTGTTGAACTTTCTGCACCATGGGATTGGTTCAACCCATGTGTGCCACCACGTCAACTCCCGCATTCCCCACTACAACGCCTGGCAGGCCACAGCCCTGTTGAAGCAGCAGTTTCCGGCACTGGTGCGCCATGACCCCACAGCAATTCATGCCGCGCTCTGGCGGGTGGCAAGTCGCTGTGTGGTCGTATCCCAGGCACCTACAGGAGACGGATACTTTTACGAGCCCCAAATCAGCTCTTTGGCTGATGATTGAGACCAAAAAGCCGGTGATCGGATTTGAACCGACGACCTACTGATTACGAATCAGTTGCTCTACCCCTGAGCTACACCGGCGCCCCAATGAAATTAGCATTGACCAGCTTGCCCCACTGCTTGCCCTACCGCCTTGCCCCACTGCCTGCCTGAAGATGGGACCAAATTCTGACCCGATTGACCCTGCCTTGCGTGCCCGGCTCCTCCAGGAAGTGCGCACTCCCTGGCGAGGCCTGCGCAGGGGGCTGTGGCTGGCCCTGGCGGCCTCAGGGGCAGTTGGGTTGGCAACGATGGCCATGCGAGCGGCGAGCGGCGCCGAGGTGGCCTCAGCCGATCTCCTGATCCAGGTCGGTGCCCTCGGCTTGTTCGGCAGCCTCCTCTGGCTGGATCGCAACCGAGCCGGCAGCTGAGGGGCCAGCTGAGGCGGCAGCTGAGTTGCCAGCTGCCACCTGGAGTGGCTCAAGCAGCAGCAGGGGCAGCCCCAGGCAGAGCCGCTGGGAGTCCAACTCTGCACGGGTCATAGGTGGGTAGCTAGCCAGTGGGTCAGGCTTGCGGCCCAGCAGCGCGATCGCCTGGACCAGCTCCTGCAACTGCCACAGGACCAGGGCCAGCAGCGGGCAGGCCAGCAGCAGAGCGACAAAGCGTGGGCTGGCCGTCAGTGGGGAGAGGGGCGCGGCCAGGGCGGCGTGCTGATCAAGCCACCAGAAGAGAGGCAGTAGGGCAGCGGCCCCCAGCAGCATGGCCAGCCTGGCCGGCAGGGGGCTTTGCAGGGCCGCGAGCTGGAGCTGGGCTTCGCTGCGACCCCGCACCGGCACCTGCACCAGCAGCAGGGAGCAGACGTCGGCAGGCCGCTGCCAGAGCAGGATCGCCGGCCCCAGCACGCCGATGGCCCAGGCCAGCAGCCGCTCCAGACTTGGCAAGGGGCCCGGATCGGCACCGGCCAGCAGCAGCAGCAGCCCCAGCAGCTCCAGCGGAATGGCCCCGAGGGCCACGAGCTGGAGCCAGAGCAGGGGCTCGCTGCGGGCGTTCACCGCGCTCAGGTGCTGAGGGTGCGGCGCTGGGTGACCAGCTTGTAGGCCTCCACCCGATCGCCTTCCTGCCAGCCCGTGTAGCGATCGGTGCCGATGCCGCACTCGAAGCCGGTGGCCACTTCCTTGACGTCGTCTTTGTTGCGGCGCAGGGAGTCGAGGTCGCCCTCGAACACCTTCTCCTTGCCGCGCCAAACCCGCACCTTGCAGTTGCGTTGCAACTTGCCGCTGGTGACGTAACAACCCGCCACCGCGCTGCGGCCGATGCTGAACACGGCCCGCACCTCGGCTTCGCCGAGGGACTCCTCCACTAGCTCCGGCTCCAGCAGGCCTTCCATGGCCAGCTGGATGTCTTCCAGCAGCTTGTAGATCACGTCGTAGTCGCGCACATCGACGCCGGTGGCATCGGCGGCCCGCTTGGCGCCTGGCGCCATCGAGGTATTGAAGCCCACGATCACCGCACCGGAGGCGGCCGCCAGGTCGACGTCGGTTTCGGTGATCTCGCCCGGAGCCGAGAGCAGCACCCGCACCTGCACTTCGCCCTGGGGCAGTCGTTCGAGGGAGCCAAGGATTGCTTCCACCGAACCCTGGACGTCGGCCTTGAGGATCAGGTTGAGCTCCTTGAGCTCGCCCTCGCTGGCCTGGCCCGACATTGAGGCCAGGGAGACCCGGCGGGAAGCCATCTGCTGGGCCAGACGGGTGGCGCGGGCTTCGCTGGCCCGGTCACCCACCACCGAGCGGGCGGTCTTCTCGTCGGGATAGACCTCAAACTCGTCGCCGGCGGTGGGCACTTCGCTGAAGCCCAGGGCCTCAACCGCATAGGAGGGGCCGGCCTCCTTGACCCGTTTGCCGCCGTCGTCAACCATGGCCCGCACCTTGCCGAGTACGGGCCCCGCCGCCAGCACATCCCCAGCCCGCAGGGTGCCGTTCTGCACCAGCAGGGTGGCCACCGGACCCTTGGCCTTGTCCAGGTGGGCCTCGATCACGGTGCCGCGGGCCATGCGATCCGGGTTGGCCTTGAGGTCTTCCACCTCCGTCACCAGCAGGATCATCTCCAGCAACTTGTCGACGTTCACACCCTTGAGGGCGCTCACCGGCACCATCACGGTGTTGCCGCCCCAGTCTTCAGCCACCAGTTCGAGCCCCGAGAGCTCCTGCTTCACCCGATCGGGGGAGGCCCCCTCCTTGTCGATCTTGTTGATCGCCACCACGATCGGCACCTTGGCCGCGCGGGCGTGGCTGATCGCCTCCAGGGTTTGGGGCCGGACGCCGTCATCGGCGGCCACCACCAACACCGCCACGTCGGTCACCTTGGTGCCGCGGGCCCGCATGGCGGTGAAGGCCTCGTGGCCCGGTGTATCCAGGAAGGTGATCTTGCGCTGTTCTCCGCCGTGGGGAATCTGCACCTGGTAAGCACCGATGTGCTGGGTGATGCCCCCGGCTTCGCCAGCGGCCACGCGGGTTTTGCGGATGGCATCAAGCAGGCTTGTTTTGCCATGGTCGACGTGGCCCATCACCGTCACCACGGGAGGGCGACGGATCAGGTGGGCCAGGTCGCTCTCCTCGATCATCTCCACCGTCTTGGCGGCGGCCTCTTCGACGTCGTCTTCGAGCACCGGCACGCCGAATTCCTCGGCCACTGCCTCAATGGTGGAGAGATCCAGGCTCTGGGTGACCGTGGCGATGATCCCCTTGAAGAACAGGCTCTTGATGATCTCGGAGCTCTCCACCCCGAGTTTCTCAGCCAGCTCCTGCACCGTCAGGTTGCCCTCGGGCACGATCAGCATCTCCGGCCGCACTGCCTTGGCCTCACGGGAGGAGCGCAGTTCCATGGCGCGGCGCCGCTGGCGCTGGCGGGTGGTCTCCTTCTTGCGCTTGCGCATCGCCGCCATCGGTTTGGCGGCGGGGGCAGCGGCAGTGCGGGGCTTGGCGGGGCGCGCCAGGCTGGCCTGCAGGATGAAGGCTTCCTGTTCGCCGGCGTAACCGCCGGTTTCGGCGGTGAGCGCATCATCGTTTTCGCCGATGATGTGCACCTTGGTGCGCTGCTTCTGCGGCGTGCGGCTGCGCAGGGCTTCCAGCTTGGCGCTGTCGTCCCAGTCGGGGCGGCGGGGTTTGCCGGCGGCCCCTGGAGCCGTGGGGGGGCGGAAACCAGGCCGCCTCGGAGCTGCCGGAGCGGCTGGGCTGGCGTTGGGACGCACCAGGTCCGTACTGCCGGGGCTAGGGGCTGCGCCAGCTTCGCTGCGATCTCCCGGCCGTCGCGGCGGCGGCGCGGTAGGCCGGCCGGATGGCTTCTGGAGCTGCATCAGCTCGCCCGGCGCCATCGGTTTGCGCATGCCGGCGGGCATGCCGGGTCTACCAGGAGCGGCTGGGCGATCGGGTGCTGCGGGCCCGGTGATATCGCGACTGTCGCGCCGGATCGGCTTGCCGACGAGCTCCAGGGGAGTCGGGCCGGGGCGCCCCGCCATGCCGGCCTGACCAGGCCGGGTGGGTGCGGGAACTCCCGACCGCTGCGGTGCAGCCGGCCGCTGGCTCAGGGGGGCCCGGCCAGCCGGCGGTGCGGGCCGGCTGCTGGTGGTGCCGCCGCCGGGGCGCACCGGTAATTCCGGTTTGCGACTGCTGAGGACTGGTGTGGTTTGGGCCGGTCTGGCCGGCGCTGGGCTGCTGGGTCGGGCCGGCTTGGAGGCAATAACAACCGGCTTGATCGGCGCGATCGAGGGTTTGCTGGCTGGGCCAGGGGGCTTGGTGACCAGGGCCGGTTTGCTGACCAGGGCAGGAGGCTTGCTGGCCGGGGCCGGCTTGCTGACCAGAGCAGGGGGCTTGCTGGCAGGGGCCGGCTTGCTGACCGGAGCAGGGGGTTTGCTTACCAGAACAGGAGGCTTGGTGACGGGCTGCTTGGTGACGGGCGGTCCCACCAAGGGCCGGGCCGGGGGCGGCAGGGCGGGTTTGGCTGCCATGGGGGCGGCACCAGCACTCTCGGCCTTCTTGACCGAGAGAATTGCTTTCGGAGCGGCTGCAGCCAGAGCTGGAGCGGGTTTCGAGGGGCTGCCGTTGCTGCCGGTCTTGATCAGGGAGCGGATGCGGGAAGCTTCGTCGTCGCTGATCGAGCTGCTGTGGCTCTTGGCAGCAACCCCCAGCTTCTCGGCGGCGTCGAGCACGTCCTTGTTCTCCAGGCCGAGATCCCGGGAAAGCTCATAAATTCTTACTTTGCCGCTGCTGGTCATTCAGGTCTCCATGGGACGGGGCCCAAGGGCCGCCAAGCGGGGCCGAGGGGCACACCAGGCCGCAGGTACGCTCCGGCCAATTGTCATCTTGCCTTAAAGGCGAGATCAGCGCCGGGTGTCAGGCGCCTTTCGAGGCTTGCAACGATGGAATCCGCAACCTGGCAGCGCAGGGCCCGTTGCAGACGCTTGCGCCGTTTCGCCTCTTCGAGGCACTCCTGATTGGGGCAGAGATAGGCCGAACGGCCCATGCCCTGATCCAAGCAGATACCCCCCTCAGCCAGCCGGATCACCCGCCAGAGCTGCTCCCTATCCAGCAACTTGCGGCAGGCGACGCAGCGCCGCAACACCGGACTGCGAGTCACCGGGTTCCGCCCTCGTCAGGGTCGGCAACGGCCTCCTCGGTGAAGTCCTCCTCGTCTTCTGGCAGGGGGTAGAGCTCCCGCAGGCGGGCATCTTCCTCGGCCCGGGCGGCCTGCTCCACTTCCAGCCGGGCTTCGGCTTCAGCCTGAAGGGCCTCCTCCTCCTGGCGCTGGGAGATCAGTTCGGATACCACCGCGTCTTCAGCGGCCTGGTCGTACTCGCTGGCGTTCTTGATGTCGAGCTTCCAGCCGGTGAGTCGGGCGG
This sequence comes from Cyanobium sp. BA20m-14, assembly GCF_024346295.1. Lineage (NCBI taxonomy): Bacteria > Bacillati > Cyanobacteriota > Cyanophyceae > Synechococcales > Prochlorococcaceae > Cyanobium > Cyanobium sp. BA20m-14. The sequence goes on along the minus strand of NZ_JAGQCR010000133.1, from coordinate 2,229 downwards.
CCAGGCGCACGTTCTGGCCCTCGCGGCCGATCGCCAGGCTGAGCTGGTCATGGGGCACCAGCACATGGGCGTGCTGCCCCTCCGGGTCGACCAGGCGCACCATCTCGACCCTGGCCGGGCTGAGGGAGTTGGCGATGTACTGGCCAGGATCGGGCGACCAGCGAATCACGTCGATCTTTTCTCCGCGCAACTCGTTGACCACCTGCTGGATGCGGGAGCCCCGGGCACCGATGCAGGCGCCCACCGGATCCACCTCCCGTTCCACCGAATCGACGGCCACCTTGGTGCGGGGTCCGACCGAGCGGGAGGGCGGATTGGCTTCTCGGGCTACGGCCACGATTCGCACCGAGCCCTCCTGGATCTCGGGCACCTCGTTCTCGAACAAATACACCACCAGGCCGGCGTTGGAGCGGCTGACAAACAGCTGGGGGCCGCGCCGCGAAACCTCACTCACCTCCTTGAGGAAAACCTTGAAGGTGGCGTTGGCCCGATAGTTGTCGTTTGGTAGCTGGTCGCGGCGGGGCAGCTCGGCCTCCACCTCGGGCCGGCCCAGGCCACTGCTGACAGCCATGATCACGCTCTGTCGCTCGAAGCGAATCACCCGGGCCGTGAGCACCGGGTCTTCTAGGTCGGCGAATTCTTCTTGAATCATGCGCCGCTGTTGGTCGCGCAGCTTCTGGGCCAGCACCTGCTTGGTGGTGGCGGCGGCCATGCGCCCGAAGTCGTCCTTTTCCGGGGTGACATCGAGCACCACCGTGTCGCCGATCTGGGCGTCATCGGTGACCTGTTGCACCTCAGCCAGGGAAATCTGGTGGTCTTCACTCTCCACCTCCTCCACGATGATCTTGGAGGCCAGCACGCGATAGCCCTCCTCCTCGAGGTCGAGGCCCACATCAAAGTTGGAGAAGTAGTCCTCCTCGAAGGGGTCTTCGCTGATCCCCAGGTAAAGGGTGCGGCGATAGCGCTCGTAGCCCTTGAGCAGGGCTTCCCGCAGGGCGGCCTCCACCACGGGGGGCGGCAGCTTCTTCTCTTCGCTGATGTCCTCGATCAGGTTGTTCAGACCGGGGAGCAGAACCAGGGCCATGGATCAGGGGTGAGAAATGGTCAGGGAGCGTTCAGGTGGGCTGGGCTGGGGTGACCAGGGAAACCCTGATCACCGCGTCCCTTGGGATGAGCTGGGTGCGGCCGCGGACGTTGAGGTGCAGATCCTTTGCGTCGCGCTCCAGCAGGAGCCCTTCGCGCCGCACCTCTAGGCCCTGGTCGTCCCGACAGATCACCTCAATCGGAAATCCGCGGAAACTGCGGAAGTCGCGGTCGTCGTGAAGATTGTCGCTGACGCCAGGGCTGCTGACCTCCAGAACATAGGCATCGCCTAGCCATTCGGCCGCTTCGATCGCCTCCCCAAGCGGTGCACTCAGGGAGGCGCACTCATCGAGGCTGATGTCACTGCCATCGGCCCGCTGCACAAGCACCTGCACCGTCATGGGAATCCGGTGGGTGAACAGGTGAACGCCCTTCAGCTCGAAACCTGCAGCAGCCGTGGCCAGTTGGGCCAGGCGCTCGAGTTCGGGCAGCAGGGGATGGGGCAACGGTGCAGGGAAGCTGGGGGCGGGGGCCCGCCGGCTTTTGCAGTTTTGTAACTGCCCTCAGGCAGCCCGTATTCAGCCTGAAACTGAACCGGAGCCTTTGGGATTGCCCGCCGGGCAAGCAATCACCCTAGGGGATTGCCCGTTCCAGGCCCCATGCCGCCGACGGGAGGGATCTCGATCACCGGGGCCTCGGCGAAGAAGTCGCTGGGCTGGACGGTGCCCAGCTGGCTGGTGTCCTGGTTCAGGCACTGGCACTTCTGCTCGTCGGTGCGCAGGTACTGGCATACCCGGGCCCAGAGCTTGGCGCGGCTGCCCGGGGCTCCCTGGCTGAAGTGCACCAAGTCCTTGCCGCCGGCCATGCCCTGAATCTCAACTTGACAGAGGCTGCAGCGCTGGCGCTTGCCTGGGGGAATTGCTGCCATGGCCGCCGCTGCGAAGAGGGGCCAACTTAGGCCGATGCGCCTCATTCAGCTCAGCGATCCCCACCTTTTGGCCGCCGCCCATGGTTTGTGGCGGGGTCGCCAGCCCTGGGCCTGCTTTGAGCGGGCCCTTGAGCAGGCCTGGATCCAGGCCCCTGCCGCCGATCTGCTGCTGCTCAGCGGCGACCTTTGCCAGGACGAGAGTTGGGCGGGTTACGCCC
>NZ_JAGQCR010000132.1:0-8619 GCF_024346295.1 Cyanobium sp. BA20m-14 | reverse complement strand
GAAACAGCTTTCAAGAATCGAGCTTCCTGAGTGCGGTGGGGCGAAGACTGGGACAGAGGTGTCCTGGGGCGGTTAAACCAGCGAACCTGGCTACCGGCAACCGTTGGAACTCGATCAATAAACCGAGCCCAATCGGCAATTCGCCTTGATAGGAAATTAGCACGGCTTCAGCACCAAGCCTTTCCGCCGTAAGCCACTCAGGGCAAGGGATTGACCGAGCCGTTCAGCGAGCCAGTGCTGCACCTGCTCAGGGCGGAGACTGCGGCCAGCGGCATCGATCGCAGCCCATAGGGTGCACAGCAAGGAACCATCCGACTGCGGCTCCGCCCATTGCAAATCGAGCAAAAACGGCCGGCAATCGCGGCTGCGGGGGCGACCTTTTTTATCTGTGTCGTTCCAGGTCAGCGTCTCAGCGGCTATCAGGCTGGCGCGGGCCTGCTGCCACTGCTCCAGGGTCGGTGGCGCCCCGGCTTGGGGCTGCAAAACAAACTGCCAATGGGCAGAAGCCAGCTCTTGGGAAAGGCTGACGCCAAACACCTCAACCCGAATAGCCGAGAGCAGCTGGAAGCCAGGTGGAAGCTCAGGCTGCAACCGAGAGCACACCAGGCCTGGATCCACCTGTTCGGTGAACTCCAAATCCAGCCACTCGCCGCTGCCCTCTACCCCTAATGGCAGCGGCAGGGCTAGCTGCAGGCGAGGCAGAGGATGGAAGCCACCGGTGAAACTCACCGGCAAGTCGGAGCGGCGCAGGGCCCGCTCCAGCATCCGCAAGGTGTCTAGATGGCTAATCAAAGCCAGGGAGCCAGTTTTGGCAAAGCCAATGCGGAGCCGGTCGACCCGGTCGCTGGCAGGGGCCCGCTGGGGAAGGGCCGCCGGAATGGCAGGCGGCGGAATTACCACGTTGTGGCCAAGCTCCGGGCCGCACACGCCACAGCTGCTGCAGCCATCAAAGGAGCAATCGGGCACCACGGTGGCGGCTAGGGCACGCTGCAGGTCCTCAGCCAGCCAGCGCTTATCCAGGCCGGAATCGATGTGGTCCCAGGGCAGGCTCTGTTCGCAAAAGGTCTCCAGGTCAGCAGCATCCATCGCCTCCACCGCGCTCCAGGCGCCTAGCTCCAGCTGGCGGTAGCGGCCACCCAGGCCCGCCGCCTCGATCGCGCCGGTCCAGGCGGCGTAGCTGCGCTCGGCCGACTCAAACCAGGCATCCAATCCCGCCCCGGCCCGCCAGGCCGCCTCAATCACCGCTGAGAGGCGACGGTCGCCGCGGCCGACAAAGTCTTCCACCGCGGAAAGGCGCACATCACTGAAATTAGTTTTGAGGCCCCGCAACTGGCGCAGGGCCCGGCGCAACAGCTCCTGACGCCGCCGAAATTCATCGGTGCTGACGCTGTGCCACTGGAATGGCGTGTGGGGCTTGGGCGTGAAATTACTGATCGTGAGGTTGAGCTCCAGCCGGCCGAGATCGGAGCACTGCCCTTGCAGGGCCTGGCAAGTATCGGCGATGCCGAGCACGTCAGCGTCAGTTTCACCCGGCAGACCGATCATGAAATAAAGCTTCAACTTGCGATAGCCGTTCTCCATCGCCGTACGCACGCCGGCCAGCAGCTCTGCGTCGGTGAGCCCCTTATTGACGATGTCGCGCAGACGCTGGCTGCCAGCCTCCGGCGCAAAGGTGAGGCCCGCCTTGCGGGTACCGCCCAGGATGTGGGCGATGTTTTGATCAAAACGATCCACTCGCTGGCTAGGCAGGGTGAGGCTCACGTTTTTGTCAGCCAGGCGATTGCGCAGCTCCACCCCCACCGCAGGCAGAGCCAGATAATCCGAGCAGCTCAGCGAAAGCAGCGAGAAATCGCTGTAGCCGGTGCGGCCCATGCCCTCCTCAACGGCTTCAATGACCGCTTCTGGCTCCACATCGCGGGCAGGGCGAGTCAGCATCCCCGGCTGACAGAAGCGGCAACCGCGGGTGCAGCCGCGGCGAATTTCCACCGTGAGCCTGTCGTGCACGGTTTCGATATGGGGCACCAACCCCATGGCGTAGTGGGGCATCGGCGTGGCCGTTCGCCGCTGAACCCGAGCAGGGGCGCCTGGTTCGAGCGGCTCGATGCTCACCCCATCGACGCCGGGGCCATAGAGAGAGGGCACGTACACGCCAGGCACCTGAGCCAGATCGCGCAGCAGCTGCCGGCGCGTATGGCCGGCTGCGCGAGCCTCAGCCACCACCAGGCCGATCTCCGGCAGCAGCTCCTCGCCATCGCCGAGGGCCACGAAGTCGAAGAAGGCAGCAAAGGGCTCCGGGTTGCTGGTGGCGGTGGGGCCGCCGGCAAAGATGAGCGGTGGCGCATCCGGGTGAGCCAGGGGCAGGTCGCCCCGCTCAGCAGCCCGAATCGGGATGCCGGCCAGCTCCAGCATCTCGAGGATGTTGGTGCCGCCCAGCTCGTAGCTGAGCGAGAAGCCCAGGATGTCGAAGGCGGCTAGGGGGCGCCGGCTCTCCACTGCAAAGAGGGGGGCACCGCGCTCGCGCAGGCGTGCCGCCAGATCAGGAGCAGGCAGGTAGCTGCGGTCGCACAGCTGGCCGGGAACGGCGTTGAGGATTGAATAGAGAATGATGTGGCCGCTGTTGCTTGCCCCCACCTCGTAGACCTCGGGGTAGGTGAGCGCCCAACGCACCCCTACTTCCTTCCAATCGGCCTCCCAGTCGCGCGGCTTCACCCCCAGCTCATTGCCCAGGTAGCGGGCGGGCTTGCTGATGCCCAGATCAACCAGAGCGTCGAAGTCGACCGGCGCATCAGCCGAGGTGGCAACGGTCACGGGCACGGCGGCTGGAAGCTGAGTTGATCGTATGCAGCACCGGGCTCAGAGCTGCTGCACCGCCGGCGTGAGCGCCAGCTCGCCAGCCTTGCGCACCAAAGCTCTATCGAAGCTGACCAGAGCCGCGCAGCCCTCACTGCGCAGCAGATGCAGGGCATCGGCGAAATCCAGGCCCTTGGCATAGGCCTCGAGGGCCTGCAACACCTGCTCCTCCTGCTCCAGATGCAGTTGGCGGATCGCGTTCAAGCCTCGGAAGGCCCGAATGATCGCCTCCCGGGGCAATTGATAAGCGCCGCGCAGGACCCATTCCAGCTCCAGCACCACGGTGATCGGCACGAAACAGGCTGAGCTGTCGTCGATCAGATCGGCCACGCGGCGGGCCTGCTCAGGGTCGTCATTGGTGAGTAGGCGCACCAGCAGGTTGGTGTCAAGGGCCACCGGCAAGGTCATGGCGTTCCCTTGGAGACATAGAGCGCCGGGTCCATGCGCTCAAGCGGCACAGGCTCACCCTCATAGTGAGCCGCACCAATCAGTGCATGAGCACTGGCCGCATTGGCCGCCCCCTGGGGGGCCAGATGCAGGCCATCGGGCTCAAGGTTCAGGGCCAGGCGATCGCCGGCGCGTAGCCCGAGCAACTGGCGCAGCCGGGCTGGAATCACCAGCTGGCCCTTGGAGGAAAGGGTGAGCAGAGCATCCATCCGAGCATCCACAGGCCTGCTTACCAGCGTAAGCCAAATCTGCCGCATAGGACAATCGCCCCATCACTCACCGGGCCCGGCGGCGGCCCACCCCGCGCACCATGGCTCAGGTCAACGGCAATTATCTCAAGCTCAAGGCGGGCTACCTCTTCCCTGAGATTGGACGGCGGGTGAAGGCCTTCAGTGAGGCCAATCCCGAGGCGCCGATCATCCGCCTAGGCATCGGCGATGTGACCGAGCCGCTCCCTGAGGCCTGCCGCACCGCCATGAAGGGCGCCATCGATGAAATGGGCAGCCGCGAGGGCTTCCACGGCTACGGCCCCGAGCAGGGCTACCTATGGCTGCGGGAAAAAATCGCCGCTAGCGATTTCCAGGCCCGCGGCTGCCAGGTGAGCGCCGAGGAGATCTTCGTCTCCGACGGCTCCAAATGCGACAGCAGCAACATCCTCGACATCCTCGGCGAGGGCAACCGCATCGCCGTGACAGACCCGGTTTACCCGGTTTATGTGGACAGCAATGTGATGGCAGGGCGCACCGGCGACGCCGACGATGCGGGGCGCTATGGCGGCCTCACCTACCTGCCGATCACCGCAGCCAACGGCTTCACCGCCGAGATCCCCACTGAAAAGGTGGATCTGATTTACCTGTGCTTTCCCAATAACCCCACCGGCGCTGTAGCCACCAAGGCGCAGCTGCAGGCCTGGGTCGATTACGCCCGCGCCAACGATGCCCTGATCCTGTTTGACGCCGCCTACGAGGCCTTCATCCAGGACCCCGAACTACCCCACTCGATCTACGAGATCGAAGGCGCCCGCGAGTGCGCCATTGAGTTTCGCTCCTTTTCCAAGAACGCCGGCTTCACCGGCACCCGCTGCGCTCTCACCGTGGTGCCCCGCGGCCTGATGGGCACTGCCGCCAATGGCGAACGGGTGGAGCTTTGGGCCCTGTGGAACAGGCGCCAGTGCACCAAATTCAACGGCGTCAGCTACATCGTGCAGCGCGGCGCCGAGGCGGTGTATTCGGTCGAGGGGCAGGCCCAAGTTCAGGCTCTGGTTGCCTTTTACATGCAAAACGCGGCGATCATCCGCCACGAACTAACGGCCGCCGGTATCCAGGTGTATGGGGGCGAGCAGGCCCCCTACGTGTGGCTGAAAACCCCCGAAAACATGGATTCCTGGGGCTTCTTCGACCACCTGCTCGGCAAAGCCCACGTAGTGGGCACCCCCGGCAGCGGCTTCGGCGCCGCGGGAGAGGGCTACTTCCGCCTTTCGGCCTTCAACAGCCGGGAGAACGTGGAAGAAGCCATGGGGCGCATCCGGGCCCTTTAATAGGGCGAAACGTCATGTCTGTTGCCATGACTCCTATGCCAATCGCCACCCAGAGTCCCAGCCGCGAGAGCGGCGGGGCAGCCGTGATGGAGAAGGCCCCGGAGCGGGTGCGCAAGCCATCGCCCCGCTACAAGGTGCTGCTGCACAACGATCCCGTCAACTCGATGGAATACGTGGTGACCACCCTGCGCCAAGTGGTGCCCTCGCTCAGTGAGCAGGACGCGATTGCCGTAATGCTGGAGGCCCACAACACCGGCGTAGGACTGGTGATCGTCTGCGATCTAGAGCCCGCTGAGTTTTATTGCGAAACCCTTAAGGGCAAGGGCCTGAGCAGCAGCCTCGAGCCCGAAAGCTGATGGAGCCGCCTGCTGCGGCAGCTAACGCGGCAGTGCGACCGCACTGGTGGGGCACCTTGTTGTACGTGCCCTTGCTCTACCTAATGGGTTGGCTGGTGGCCCGGCCTCTTGCCCTCCTAGCCCCCAACTGGCGCTCCGACCAGGTGGATCTGGCGGGTCTGGTAGTGGCCCTGATTTTGTTGCTTACCAGCCTGCCTTTGAGACTGAGGCGGGTTTGGCAGGAGTCCAATCCCTGGCTGCGCCTGGGATTGGCTGTGCCAGGTGCCCTTGCCCTACGCAGCGGCGTGCGGGGGCTGCTGAAGGCACTGCTCTTGCTCGCCCTAGTTGCCTCGGGCTTAGTGATCGCCGGCCAAGCCCAATGGCTTGGGGAGCTCAATGGAGCCCTGCTGCTCAACGGCCTGCTGCTGCTGGCGGGGGTGGGATTTGCCGAAGAGCTGCTGTTTCGCGGCTGGCTATGGGGCGAACTGGAGCTCCAGCTGGGGGCACGCCGGGCGCTGGTGGTGCAGGCGCTGCTCTTTGCCCTGCTGCACCCCTGGTATCGGGCCCCTGGGCTCGAGGCCTTGGGGCTGCTGGGGGGCCTAATTCTGTTGGGTCTAGTGCTGGCTCTGCAGCGGCGAGCCGACTCAGGCTCCCTATGGGGAGCAATAGGCCTGCATGGCGGCCTGGTGGGGGGTTGGTTTCTAGTGCAGAAGGGCCTGCTGCAGATTTCCCCAGCAGCGCCTGGCTGGCTGGTGGGTCCCGGTGGCGCCGACATCAACCCGATCGGCGGACTGATTGGCTGGATAGGCCTAGGCGCCCTGCTCTGGATTCGCCGCCGCTGGTGGAGCAAAGACGGGTCTAGCGGGTCGCCGTAGCCAGGGCTTTGCGCCCCTCCACTGGGGCATGTAGGGCCTCTTCCAGTGGGGCGAGGCCGTAATCACGCTCAAGCAGGTCCATCACGGTGCGGCCGAAATCACCGGGGTTGCGCTCGAAGGCCTCGAGGCAGATGCGGCCGAAGGTGCTGCCCATCGGCTCAGGGTTCCAGAGCAGCTGACGAGCAGTCCAAGGCAGCATGCTCATCGGGTTGTAGCCAGGCTTGATCAGGCCCTGATCAAAGCCGTATTGCTCCAGGTGGGTGTGGGGCTGCAGGCCGATGAAAAAGATCGCCGGCTCGACTTTGTCGGCCCCGAAGATGCGCTCCAGCTCGCGGTGATAGGCCACGGTCTGGCGGATCGTCTCTGGCCGCTCGTCGATCACGTTGAACGAGTAATTCACCGACACGTGCTCACGGAAGCCGGCCCGAGCCAGCAGGCGGCAGTTCTCGAGCACGGTGCGCAGGTTGTAGCCCATGCGCATCTTGCGCACGAGCTCCTGGGAGCCCGAGGTGATACCGATCTCGAAGTAATCCATGCCGGTGGCCACCATCAGCTCAGCCAGCTCGGCGTCGAGATTGTCGGCGCGGATATAGGCGGCCCAGCGGATATCGCTCCAACCCTGGGCCTGAATCGCCCGCAACAACTGCTTGGCGTCGTCGATGTAGCGCCGGGCCGGGATGAACTGGGCATCGGTGAACCAAAAACCTCTCACGCCCTTGGCGTAGAGCTGGCCCATCTCAGCGATCACCTCCTCCACAGGATTGACGCGCACCGCCTTGCCCTCCACCACGGTGTAAACGCAGTAGCAGCAGTTGTGGGGGCAGCCGCGCTTGGTCTGGACGCCCACGTAGAAGTCACCGCCGTCGAGATACCAGTCGAGCTGTGGCCAAATCTCGGCGATGTAGGCGTAGTTGCAGGCGGTTTTATCCATGCCAGCCGGCTGCTCGTGGATCAGCCCGGGCCGGGGTGCCTCACCCGCCAAAAAGCAGCGCTCCGCAGCAAGGGATTCACCGCGGATCAGCTTCTCCAGCAGGGGCTCCCCTTCTCCCACCGACACCACGGTGCCCTTGGGCAGCTTGCGGCCCAGCTGCTCATAAAACACACTCACCGCACCCCCTCCCAGCACAGCGGTTGCCTTGGGCTCGAAGCGGCGGGACCGGCGCAGGCCGCGGCGCACCAGCCGCAAATTGCGCCATAGCTCACCGTAAAAGGAAGCCATCAACCCCAGGCCACCCAAGGCACCGCGCAGGCGCCGCAGCGGATTGCGTGCATAAAACACCTCAAAGGAGTTCTGCAGGGGATTGCCGCCACGCCCATCCACGGGCGCATAAATCTGGATGTCGCGCCAGGAGAACACCAGCAGGGTGTGCCTAAACGCCTCAACTGCCCGCAGCAGCACCTGCTCCACATCAAGGAGGGGCACTGCCGCCAGATCAAGAATCTGCTGAGGCAGGTGCGGGAACTGCTTATGCAGGTGATCAGCCAGGTAGATCGGGCCGATCGGAAAAATTGGATTGCAGGGAAGCCGCACCAGCAGCACCCGTTGGTCGCTCGCGGCGCTCACGGCCATGGACTTCTGGGTCCGGAAGATTTGGACGCTAACAACCTTGATTCGGCGCGGAGAGCCTGGCGCCGCATAGCCAGCGGCAAACAGCGGCGCCAGGCTTGATGCACACACAGCCGAGGAGTCAGCTCATAGCCAGCCTGGGCAAGCACTTCCGCTAACTCCGTTGGCGTGGGCTGGGGATAGGCGCGGTTGATCACGTCACTGCTATCGATGCCGCCAAGATCATCGATACCCGCCGCCAGGGCAGCAGGTAGCTCTTGCAAGGGCCAAAGATTTGGTGGCAACTGCAGGTGCACTTGCGGCGGCAGGATTGTCCGGGCTGCGGCAATGGTGCCAAGCAGGTCGGCCTGCTCAGTGGCATTGAGCAACAGAGCAGAAGTGGCATCGGGGCGGAAGGGCTGGAGGATCACCTCCTGCAAGTGACCCCAGCGGCGCTGCAGCTGGGCCAGCAACTCCAGGGCCGCGAGCCTGTCGGCCTCGGACTCCCCCACGCCCAGCAACAGCCCCGTGGTGAAGGGGATCCCTAAACGACCAGCCTGCTCCAACTGGCCGAGTCGCACCGCCAAGCTCTTGCTCGGAGACTGGCGATGCAAGGCGTCGTAGGCCAGGCCGAGCCCTTCCAGCATCAGCCCCATGGAGCCATTAAGTCGGCCCAGGGCGGCCATTTCAGCTATCGAGAGGGGGCCCGCGTTTGTGTGCGGCAGCCGGCCCTCTATCCAGGCCAGACGACTAAGAGCCAGCAGACGACTGAACCAGGCGCGGCGCTGGGGGGAGCCGGGCGGCACCTCGCCGCTTAGCAAAAGCACCTCCGCAGCCCAGGGGCGCAGCCTCAATGCCGCTTGCGCCTGGGCATCACTGAGCCCATCAGCTAAGGGATCTAAGCCATCTGGGGGGCGCCGAAAGCTGCAATAACCGCAGTTGTTGAAACAGAAGCGGGTGGGTACAAGGGTGACGCTGGGGCTCCAGGTGACCTGCCGCACCCCGATATAAGCAGCGCTTATAGGATCC
>NZ_JAGQCR010000131.1:0-8619 GCF_024346295.1 Cyanobium sp. BA20m-14 | reverse complement strand
AAACTTCAGGCCAAAATTATTAATTGGGAAGATCAATTATCTGATCCCTCCTGCATCGAGGATCTGGCAGCTTTGATAAATCCGGAGCAACGGGAACTGGCCATGAAAACCGCCGTGATGGTGGCTTCCGCATCAAGACAGCAGCAGGACGATGAATTCATCTGCGAGCAAGAGCGCGCGATCCTTTCTCGTCTTGCCACCGGCCTCGAACTGAGCCCCGATCAGCTGCAAACAATCGAGAACGCGGCGGCCGAGGAGATCAAGGAGCACCCCAACCTGTGGCAGGTGCTGTTTTCGCTATTCGGCAATCGTTTCGACTTCCCAGTTCTGGGCTGATCCCAACAGGCTTGAATCAGCCCCCCATCTTGTCGCCGAGCTTCTCGGCCACAGTGTTCACGTCCTTGTCGCCGCGGCCCGAGAGGTTAAGCACCACCTCAGTGCCGGGGGCCAAGGTGGGGCAGAGCTTCTCCAACCAGGCGAAGGCGTGGGCCGTTTCCAGTGCCGGGATGATGCCCTCCAGCCGGCACAGAAGCTGCAGGGCGTCCAGTGCCTCGGTGTCTGTCACGGCGCCGTATTCAGCCCGGCCGATGGTTTTGAGGTAGCTGTGCTCGGGGCCGACGCCGGGGTAATCGAGGCCGGCGCTGATCGAGTGGGCCTCCTGCACCTGGCCCTCCTCGTCCTGCAGCAGCAGGCTCATGGCGCCGTGAAGCACCCCAACGCGGCCCTCGGTGATGGTGGCGGCATGGCGGCCGGTGGCCACGCCATCGCCGGCGGCCTCAACCCCCACCAGACGCACGTCCGTGTCCTGCACGAAGGGATGGAACAGGCCCATGGCGTTGGAGCCACCGCCCACACAGGCAACCAGCACATCGGGATTGCGGCCAAAGGCCTCGTGGCACTGGCGCTTGGTTTCCTCACCGATCACCGCGTGGAAATCGCGCACCAGCATCGGGTAGGGGTGGGGCCCAGCTACCGAGCCGAGGATGTAGTGGGTGCTCTCCACGTTGGTGACCCAGTCGCGGATCGCCTCACTGGTGGCGTCCTTGAGGGTGGCAGTGCCGGCAGTCACAGGTTGCACCGTTGCCCCCAGCAGCCGCATGCGGAAAACATTGAGGGCTTGACGGCGCATGTCCTCGGCGCCCATGTAAACGACGCACTCCAGCCCGAAGCGGGCGCACACGGTGGCGGTGGCCACGCCGTGCTGGCCAGCGCCGGTCTCGGCAATGATCCGCTTTTTGCCCATGCGCAGTGCCAGCAGCGCCTGCCCAAGAGCGTTGTTGATCTTATGGGCGCCGGTGTGGTTGAGGTCTTCCCGCTTCAGCCAGATGCGCGGGCCGCCCTCGGGCCGGCGGTAGTGCTCCGTTAGCCGCTCGGCCTCATAGAGGGGATTGGGGCGCCCCACATAGGTGCGCAGCAGGTGGTTGAGCCGGTCGGTGAAGGCCGGATCCTTCCAGGCCTCAGCCGCGGCCTGCTCCAGCTCCGCAAGAGCGGGAATCAGGGTTTCCGGCACGTACTGGCCGCCGAACTGGCCGTAGCGGCCCAGGCTGTTTGGGCGAGCTGCGCGCTCCAGGGCCGCTGGATCGACGCCGCTGGCTGCGGAGATGGGAGAGACGGTGCTTGTCACCGGTGGCGCTATCAGATCTTGTAAGCCTAAGAAGCCAGCGGCCGGCAGCAGCGCTTCCAGCACACGAGCATCGTTGGACGACGCACGGCGATCCAGAACCACGGCCTGCAAGGGTCCAGAACGGATCCATAATGGTTGTATCGCCTTGAGATCGCTGGCTGCCGTGGCCAAAACCATCACACTCAAAAACCTGCCCGAGGCGCTTCATGCCCGGCTCGCCGCGGCGGCCAAGCGGCACCGGCGCAGCCTCAACAATGAAGCGATCGTTTGCCTGGAGGCCGGACTAGGCCATGACCACTTGGCCGCAGAGCAGCAGCTAGGAGAGATTCGGACCCTGCGCGACAGCCTGGCTCGGCACAGCTTTGATCCGGCTGAGATCGATGCCTTCAAGTGCGAAGGTCGGCCTTGATTGTTGTCGACACCAACGTGCTGGCCTATCTGCTGCTGCCAGGGCCCAAAACAAAGTTGGCAGAAGCTCTGTTGCTCGATCAACCCCGCTGGGCAGCACCGCCGCTCTGGCGCAGTGAGTGGCGGAATGTGCTCACCACTTACCTGCGGCGTGACCTGCTCCTGCTCCCGCAGGCCGTGGCGCTGATGCAACGGGCAGAGGTGCTGCTGGCTGGCCAGGACGAACCGGTGGCGTCCGAACAGGTCTTGCAGCTGGCTCACAGCAGCCGCTGCAGTGCCTACGACTGCGAATTTGTGGCTGCTGCGCAGCAACTGGGGGTGCCGCTGGTCACGGAAGACCGCGCTGTACTTATTGCATTCCCGGACGTGGCGAGACCCCTGGGTTAAGGCCCGAACCGGGGGCATTGCGATCACGGGGAAGGCTGCGCCGACCAGAATCCGAACCAGCGTTGCAGGATTGGGCATGGCCAAGAAGGGCGGCTGGCAGGAATTCAGCAGCAACGCCGCAAGCACGGCCAGACCCACCGCCTCTGGGGCCGGCCCGGCGGGCGCACCCAGCCCAAAGGCCCAGCAGCGGGTGCGGGTGCAACGCACCAAGGCAGGCAAAGGGGGAAAACTGGTGACGGCGATCACGGGCCTTGAGGCGCCGGAAGCCGAGCTGAAAACACTGCTCAAGCAGCTCAAGGCCGTTGCCGGCACAGGCGGCACCGTCAAAGACGGCGTGATCGAGCTGCAGGGCGACCAGGTGGCCCCGGCCCTGGCGGCGCTGGAGAAGGAGGGCTTCCGGCCCAAGCAGGCGGGGGGATGAAAGGCAAGCGCCACCAACCTCAGAAACCCGCCTTGGTGAAATCGTCGCCGATGTAGCCAAGGGGCAATTGGTCACGCTCAGCCAGGGCCGCCGCAAAACAATCCCCGAAGTTGAGCTGGGCCGGATGACCCTGGCCCTTGCCAAAACGCTTGAAGATGCCGAGAGCGCGCTCTGCCAGATCCGCATCCACCGGCACAAGATCGGGGTCAATCAGATCCAGCAAGGTCTGCATCGGTTCGAGCACTCCACGGCAGTGAGCAACCAGCAGCAGCTCCTGCAGGGTGCCTGCGGACATGCGTAGGACCTCTGCCTCCTCGAGCGTCTGCTGGTGTCGCTCCCACCCCGGCTCTCGCTGAAGAATCGCCAGCAGCAGCGAAGTAACCAGAATCACGATGGCAAGCCCTGCTCGTCGTACAGCGAATCGGGATGAAAAGGTTTGGCCGTCTCAATGGCCTGATCCTGCAGGACTGGTAACTCGGCACTGAGGCGCCTGCGCCGGCTCAACCACCGCTGCCGCTGCAGCTCCAGCTCCAAGGCATCCCGCACAATCTCCGTGGACCCTCTGCCCGTGAGCTGCCGCAGCTGCTCGAGCAGGGCGTCCACCCGAGGGCTCTTGATGCTGACAGCCATTGCGGAAAATTTTTCTAGATTTTAATTCTAGAATCAAAATCAGCCCTCGTGCACCAGACAACAAAGCACCTCTCAAAGGCCTGGCGCGAAGCACAGGGGAGAATGGCCCCATCCGTCCCAACGCCCTGCGCCGATGTCCGCCGCTCCCACCAACCCGACCTACGGCGAAGTCACCACCCAGGGAGCCTCCACCAACATCGCCTGGCACCACACCTCGGTGGATCGCTCTGGCCGGGCCCTGCAGCGCGGCCACCGCAGCGCCATCCTTTGGTTCACCGGCCTCAGCGGCTCGGGCAAAAGCACCCTGGCAAACGCCGTGAACTCCGCCCTGTTTGAACAGCGACTCAGCTGCTACGTGCTGGATGGAGACAACATCCGCCACGGCCTCTGCAAGGACCTGGGCTTCTCCGATGCTGCCCGCGAGGAAAACATCCGCCGCATTGGCGAGGTGAGCAAGCTTTTTCTGGATGCGGGGGTGGTGGTGCTTACCGCCTTCGTGTCGCCCTTCAAGGCCGACCGCGACAAGGCCCGCGCCCTGGTGGACCCCGGCGACTTCATCGAAATCCACTGCGCCGCCGATCTGGAGGTGTGCGAGGGGCGCGACACCAAGGGCCTTTATGCCAAGGCGCGGGCCGGCGAAATCAAGGAGTTCACGGGCATCTCCAGCCCCTATGAGGCCCCCGAGCAGCCCGAGCTGCGGGTGCCCACCGGCAGCCAAAACCTGGAGGAGTCGGTGGCCGTGGTGCTCAGCTATCTGGCAGCTCAGGGCGTGATCCCGCAGGGGAGCTGAACACCGGCACCTCACCGGAGCGCAGCTGCTCTCCCCAGGCATCAAGAAAGGTTTTGGCGCAGCTGGCCACCGGCACCGCCAGCACCAGGCCGAGCAGATCCCCCAGGCCCAGCAGGCTGCCCAGGCGCGCACCCAACGGCAGGCTGATCAGCAGCCAGGCCGGCTGCAGGCCCACACTCCGGCCCATCAGCCGGGGCTGGATCACCTGGTCCACCACCTGACCAACGCTGATGGCTGCGGCCAGCACTTCTAGGCCCGTGCGGGGATCATCCAGGGCAAGCAGCACGCTCACCGCCACGATCGTGAGGGCACTGGCATAGGGCACCAGGGTGGTGAAGCCAATCGCCACCGCAAACAGCACTCCATAGGGAATGCCCAGCAGGGTGAACACCACGATCTGGGCAACGCTGAGAATCAGGGCCAGCAACACCTGGCCGGCGAAGTAGCCGCGGAAGGTGCGGTTCAAGGTCGTGACCACCAGGCTGCGCGCCCGTAGGGGAAGCCACTGGGCCAGGCCGGAACTGATGCCCTCCCCTCCCAGCAGTAGAAACACCGCCAGCACCAGCACGATCACGGTGTTGACCGTGAGGCCCACGGTGGTGCCCAACAGACTGAGCAGCTGCTGGCTGAATTGGCGGGCCAGCTGGCTGGTGCGGGTGAGCAGCTCGCTGCTGAGGTCGCCAAAATCGGTGGGCAGACCCCGCGCCACCGCCCAGGCCTGCAGCTGCTGCAACAGGGTTTCCCCCTGGGCCAACCAGCCCGGCAGGGCCGTGATCAGCTCGCCCAACTGCTCGACCAGCCGCGGCACCAGCCAGACGGCGGCCAGGCCGATCAGGCCCACACTCACCCCCACCACCAGGGCGTAGGCAAGCCAGCGCGGCAGACCGCGGCCCATCAGCCAGCGGCTGGGCAAATCCAGCAGGAAGGCGATCAGGGCGGCCGCCACAAACAGGGCCGGGAAGGGCGCCAGGGGCAACAGCAGCTGGCGCAGCACCCAGAGGTTGAGCACCAGCAAGGGCAGGGCCAGGCCGGCCTTGAGCCAGGGGGGCAGAACGAGCCGTTCCAGCATCAGCCCATCTGCTCCAGATAAGCCCGGCTGCCCAGCTGCTGCAGGCGGGAGTCCTTGGCCGTTACCTGGCCGTGCAACCCATCGCGGTAGTCCGAGATCTCCTGGGCGAGGCGGGGATCAGCGGTGGCAAGGATCTGCGCCGCCAGCAGGCCAGCGTTGAGGCCATTACCGATCGCCACCGTGGCCACCGGAATACCAGCGGGCATCTGGACGATCGAATGGAGCGAATCCACACCCGATAGGGCCCGGCTTTGCACCGGCACGCCGATCACCGGCAGGGTGGTGAGGGCGGCCACCATGCCGGGCAGGTGGGCGGCGCCGCCGGCGCCGGCCACGATCACCTTGAAGCCGCGCCCGCGGGCCATCTGGGCAAATTCCACCATCTCCAGGGGAGTGCGATGGGCAGAGAGCACCCGCACCTCTACCGCCACTCCAAACTGCTCCAGCACCTGCACCGCCGGCTGCATCGTGGGCAGGTCTGAGTCGCTGCCCATCACCACCGCGACCCTGGGAACACCGGGGCCCGCGGGCGAATCGGAAGGGGGGATGGCAACCACGCAGGCGCAGGCGGAGAATGGCATTGTCCCGTCTGGCGGCCCTTCTGCCCATGCGCTGGCTCAGCAATGTGCGACTGCCCCAGGCCAAGCGCTGCAGCCATGGCGCCAACCAGCGCTGGCGCATCGGCCTTGACGACGACGATCTGATCAGCCTGGTGGAGCCTTTGCCCGCCGGCAGCCGGGCCGCCGGTGACGACTGGCACGGCGACTGGCTCAGCCCGGCCGGGGTGGATCTGCAGATCAACGGCGGACTGGGCCTGGCTTTTCCGGAGCTCACGCCGGCCGATCTTCCCCAGCTGGAAGCGCTGCTGGAGCTGCTCTGGCGCGATGGTGTCGAAGCGATCTGCCCCACCCTGGTGACCTGCGGCGTTCCACCCCTGCGCCAAGCCCTGGCCGTGCTGGCCGAGGCGCGGGCAGCCCACCGACCAGGCCGCTGCCAGCTACTGGGCGCCCACCTGGAGGGTCCCTTCCTTGAGCCCAGTCGCCGGGGCGCCCATCCCGCCCAGCACCTGGCCGCCCCCAGCCTGGCCGCCCTGATGGAACGCATTGACGGCTTTGAAAGCGACATCGATCTGGTGACCCTGGCCCCGGAACTGGAGGGCGCTGGCGCCGTGATCACCGCCCTGGCCGAGCGGGGCATCGTGGTGAGCCTGGGCCACAGCGCCGCCAGCGAGACCCAGGCCCAGGCAGCCTTCGCTGCCGGGGTGACGATGCTGACCCACGCCTTCAACGCCATGCCTGACATGCACCGGCGCGCGCCAGGGCCGGTGGCGGCGGCCGCCCTGCGGGGGGATGTGGCAATCGGCCTGATCGCCGATGGGGTGCACGTGGCCCCCACCATGGCGGTGCTGCTGCAGCGGCTGGCACCTGAGCAAGTGGTGCTGGTGAGCGATGCCCTGGCCCCCTACGGCCTCGGCGAAGGCCAGCACCGTTGGGATGAGCGCTTGCTGATCGTGGCCGACGGCAGCTGCCGGCTGGAAGACGGCACCCTGGCCGGCGTCACCCTGCCCCTGCTGGAGGGGGTGCGGCGCCTGGCCCAGTGGACCGGTGAGCCGGCCCGGGCCATCGCCGCGGCCACCGTGCTGCCCCGGCGGGTGCTGGGCGATGACCGCAGCCTCGACCAAATGCTGCTGGGCATGCCCCTAGCGGAAACCCTGCGCTGGCAGGAGGGGCCCGCCGGACTCAGCTGGCAGCGGGGTTCCAGGCCGACTGAAGATCGGTATCACTGAAATCGTTGCCCTTAAACAGCAAGGGAACTCCAGCTCCCTTCGCTAGGGCGTATGAGAAGCAATCGCCGAAATTCAAGCCAGCACGATGCCGGCCTTTGCCGTAGCGGCTGAAGGCACTGCGGGCGAGCTCGGCCTGAACGCGATCAACAGCCACGATGTTGACCTGAGCCGTGCTAAGGAACAGATCCAGATCGCGCTGGCCGTCAGGGCCTAAGCGAGCTTCCAGCACGATGGAGAGCTCCACAAGGGCCGCCGCCGAGAGCATGCAACTCTCGGCGGCGGCAATCACGGTGTTGAAAGCACTGCGCTCGGGCTCGTCCTGGAGGATTGCCAGCACTGCAGAGGTGTCAATCACCATCAGGAGGGCAGGCCACGGGGGTCGTAGCCGAGGATCTGCTCTGCCGTGCGCTGGTCGCGCATCGGCCTGGCAGCACAGCTCAGGGCGATCTGATCAAGACGACTGACGAGGAGCTCCTGGGCGTCAGGACGGGTCGTCTGCTGGCGGCGTAACCGCTGCAGACGTTCCTCGAGGGCCAGGATCACGGCGACAGTTTTGCTTTCTCCGGCGAGAGCAGCCAGCTCCGCTGCAAGCCTGCTTGCCTCTGGATTGCGAATGTTCAGCGCCATGGCCAAGCCGTGTAGACAGCGCAATTTCAGTGTAGACACGTCGCGAGATCATGGGCGCTCGCCGGAACGGCTACCTAGGATCCAGCCCACCCCTAGGTCCTGTGCCGCGCTCGATGCCCACCGCAGCCAAAACAGCAGCCGAAAAAGCCGAGGTGAAGGGCTACTTCGAAAGCACCGGCTTTGCGCGCTGGAATCGCATCTATAGCCGCAGCGACGACGTCAACCGGGTGCAGCGCAACATCCGCATCGGCCACCAAAAGACCGTTGACAACGTGCTGGCCTGGCTGCAGGAGCAGGGCGGATTGGAGAGCCGCAGCTTCTGTGATGCCGGCTGCGGGGTGGGCAGCCTGGCGATCCCCCTGGTCCAGCCACGAGCAGCTGCTGTTCACCGCCTCCGACCTGGAGAGCCTCGAGGGTCGCTTCGACACGGTGATCTGCCTGAATGTGTTTATCCACTTTTCACGCCTGGTCAGCTTCGAGCGAACACTGCAGGCCAACCAGCCCCCTTATCCGATGCCAGACTCTTAATTGGCAGGAGGCACCGGGCAAAAGCGCGATGAACGAAATTCTTTTTGTCGTGGAAGAAGCCGAGGACGGGTCATTCCGAGCCAACGCCGTTGGCAGTTCGATTCACACCGAGGCGGAGGATTTGGAGCAGCTGCATCAAGAGATCCGTGATGCCGTGCACTGCCACTTTGAGGAGGGTGATGCGCCCCCGTTGATACGGCTTCATCACGTGCGCCAGGAACTGCTGGCCCTGTGAAGATCCCCCGTGATCTCGATGGTGCAGAACTGGCGCGGCGGTTAGCCCGATTTGGCTATGCCGTGACCCGACAAAGTGGCAGCCACATGCGACTCACTCGCCTGCTGCCGAACG
>NZ_JAGQCR010000130.1:0-8633 GCF_024346295.1 Cyanobium sp. BA20m-14 | reverse complement strand
CGATGCGCCCGCCAGCAATGGGCTTTGCTCCGCTTCAGAGCTCAGTTATGGCGCTCTGCCGGGATGGCCCCTGGCTCCAACCCCTTTAGCTCGTTTGGCGGCCGGGGCCTCTAAGCGCTGGCGGTTTCTGCAAGAACGCCATGGTGACCTGGGCTGGCGGCCCTGCCGCTTGCGTTTGCACGGGGCTGCCGCCGGTTGGCGCCCCGTTAGTGCCTGGTGGCCGCTGCCCTTCGCCCAGGTGGATTCCGCCGTGCTGACGGCGCGCTTGCCGCTGGTGCTGGCGGCGGCCGGAGTGAGGTGCAAAACGGGCCGGGTGGAGCGCTTGGAGCCGCAGGCTGGGGCAGGCTGGGAATTGACCCTCAGTGATGGCTCCAGCCTGCCGGCTGCCCAGCTGGTGCTGGCGGCAGGTGCTCACTGCCGCCAGCTCTGGCCGGCCCTGCCTAAGCGCTTGCGCAGCAGCTGGGCGGCGGCGCTGCAGCTGGCCTCCTTCCCGGCGCCGCTGGGCAGCGCGGCTGCCTGGCTGCCGGTCAGCTTTGGGCGGGTCGCCCTGGAGCGGCGCGCCGCTGGCCTGAGCCAGCCGGAGTGGCTGGTGGATGGCGGTTTGGTGCCCCGGGCAGAAGGGGCCCTGCTTGGCCAGCACACCCTGGTGCGGCCAGGCCTGGAGCTGGGCCCAGAGCCGCCGCCTCTGGAGGTGGAAAGGCAACTGCGCCAAGAATTGGCGGCGCAAGCCTGGGGGGCACCGCTAGCGGCGTTGCCTGGTTGCTTGCGCCAAGCGGCCGTGGCCTTCTGCAGCGAGGGCTTGCCCCTGGTGGGTCCGCTGGCAGATGCGCCGGATTTGTGGATGTTCACTGGCTTTAGTGCGGGGTTCAGCCAGGTGCCGGTGTTGGCGCCCCTGCTGGCCCAGGTCCTGGTGTCGGGGGGAGCGCAGGCAGCTGCGGCAACGCGGCGCCTGCAGCAGCTGGGCCTGACAGGTGCCTTTTAATCCTGCAAGCTGGGCGCCATGACTCAGCCCAGCCCCCCCGCAGCAGCGCCCAAGCCCCGCGGGCAAGGGCTGAGCGATCACAATCAGGTGGGCGTGAGCCTGGCGGGGGTGGGCGGTGTGCTGGTGCTGTGGGCCCTGTTCTGGCCAGTGCCCACCGAGGTGGAAGGCATGGGCGTGTTGATCTACCCCGACAACGCCGGCATCCTCAACGCCCGTGCCGGCGGCCAGGTGCGGGAGTTGTTCGTCAAGGAGGGGCAGCCGGTGGCGCGCGGCCAGGTGCTGATGCAGCTGTATCTGCCGGTGCTGGAGCGCCAGCTCGACCAGCAGCGCGGCAACCTGCGTCAGTTGGAGCGCCATAACGCCCAGCTCGACGAGCGCGATGCCCTGCGTCTGCTCACCGAAAAGCGGGCCCTGGATACGTCTCTGGCCAAGTTTTCCGACGATCGCCGTCGCTACGGCGAATTGCAGTCGACCTACGCCAGCAAACTGCGCAACCTTGATTGGCTGGCCCAGCGCGAGGTGGTGGCTCCGCTGTCTTCTGAGGTGGTGTCGGCGGAGCAGGGGCTCACCAGCACCAGCGTGAATCTCGATGACGTGAAGATCAACGAGAAGAACGTGGTGACCAACTACCAGCAGGTGAAGCTCAGCATCGAAACCCAGGCCCTGCAGCGCCGTTATCAGATCGACGATCTCAAGCGCCAGATCCAGGTGACCGAGGCCAAGATCAGCTTCGACGGCAAGGTGCATGCCGACCGGGACGGCACGGTGCTGGATCTGCAGGTGATCGCCGGCCAGACAGTGGGCACCGGCCAGCGGCTTGGGACGATCGGTCGGCCTGAGCAACCCAGCGCCAAAGACCGCCCGCTGCGGGTGGTGTCCTACTTCGCGCCCGCCGATGCCCGCCGCCTGCCGCTGGGGCTGCCCGTGGAGGTGGTGCCGCAGTGGAACCAGCGCGGCCGCTTTGGCGGCATCGTGGGCAAGGTGACGCAGGTGCTCACCCTGCCCGCCACCGAGGACGACATCGCCACGACCACCGGCAACGCCCAGCTGGCCCAGGAACTCACCAAGAACGGCCCGGTGATGCGTAGCGAAATTGAGCTGGAACGGGATCCCTCCAGCGTGGATGACTATCGCTGGACTCTCTCGGGGGGGAGCGGCGTCTTCCCAATCCGCGAGGGCCTCACGGTGTCGACCCATGCCTACGTGGAGTGGCGCTCGCCGATCAGCTACGTGATCCCCGGCCTGCGTTCGCTCACCGGTGGCTACCGCACTCCCTGGATCGATCAACGCTGGAACCTGCCTTTCTTGCGCCAGCCCAACACCGTTCCATGAGCTCCCCTTTGAAGTCGCCGTCCTTTCCCCGGATCCGCAACCCCCTGCTGCGGCAAGAGTTCCCCTGGTTGGTCAGCGAGGTGGTGCTGCTGCTGATCCTGTTCAACGCCAACCCGCCGGAGCTGTGGTTCTGGCTGGTGGTGCTGGTGGTGGTGCTGCTCTATCGCGTCGAGCGCTGGTGGTCGTCGCGGCCAAGCGCCTGAGTCCACCAGGGCCATTGTTATTTCCTCTGCTCAGGGTTGGCTGCTGATCTGCAGCTGCGGCTGGATCGGCGCGTTGGGATCCCGGGGCATCGGCAGCAGCTCCTTCAGCAACTTCGCGTAGGTGATGTTCACGTTGACCGTGGCGTTGATCCGCCGCACCAGGCTGTTGATCAGGCGGTCTTGGGTATTGGAGAGATTGAGCTCGCTGTCGAGGCCGGTTAGGTAGCGCAGCCGCACGTCACGGAAGGCCTCCAGGGCAGCCGCCACGCCTCTGCGGGCTGAACTCAGCTTGGCCAGGCTGGCTTCGTGGTTAAAGAAGGCCTGTTCGAGCCGCAGGCGGATGTCATTGCGCGTGGCGGCGTACTGCTGGGCGGTGGCCGCGGCCTGTTTGGTCAGGGCACGGGCCTGGCCTGCGGTGGTGCCGGCATCAAACAGCAGCCAGGTGAAGGTCAAACCCACCGACCAGTCCCAACCGTTGGTGGTGCTCAGGGGCAGGGCGGTGGAGCCGCAGCAGCCCCCTCCACCTAGCTCGAAGTCGCCCAGGCTGGTTTGGGAGCCGCTGCCGCCGGCGTTGGCAAACAGCGACAACCGTGGCAGCAGGCCCGCAGCGGTGGCCTGGCTCTGCTGGAGCAGAGTCGTTCGAGTGGCCAGGATCGCCTCCAGCTCCGGATTGCCCCGGTAGGCCGCCAGCAGGCTGGCCTCCAGATCGAGGGGCCAGCGGGGCTGCACCACGATCGGGTCGCTGGGACTGGGGGTCACGCTGGCGGGCAGGTTGAGCAGCACCGCCAGTTGGCGGCGCGCCACCGCCCGGTCGGCCAGAGCCTGGATCAGGGTCTCTTCATCGGCGGCCTGGATGGCCCGGCGCCGCAGCACATCGAGCCTGGGCACCAGACCCGCCTGCTTGAGGTCGAGCGTGTCCTGCAGGACTACCAAGTCGTTGCGCAGGTTGGCGTCGTAGACGCGCACCAGCTGCTCCTCTTGCTGCAGGGAGTAGTAGGCCTCACTCACCTGCAGTTGCAGGGAGCGGAGCTGGTTGGCGTAGGTGTTGCGCTGCCGTTCAAGGACTGCGCGTGCCGCCCGAACCGTGGGCGTGCGCGCAAAGTCGAGCAGGGCGTAGTTGAGCTGCAGTCCCCCTCAACGCCCCATTCCCCGGAGGTCGCCGCCACGGAACCGCCGTTGGGCACATAGAAGGGGCCGGCGGTGGGGTTTCCAGTTGAGTCGAGCAGCCCTGTGGGTGAGAACTGGGGGCCAAAGCCCAGGTTGTCGTTCGGCTTTTTCGCGGTGGTGGTGGTGCGGCTGCCCTCGTAGCCACCGTTGGCAAAGGCGCTGATGGTGGGCCAGTAGGTCCCCATGGCGGCCTGGACGCTGGCCAAGGCGGCGGCCACTTGCTCGCGTTGGGCCTGCAGGGTTGCGCTGTTGGCGAAGGCGATGGCCAGGGCTTGCTCCAGGCTGAGGCTGGCAACGCCGCCAGCCTGAAGCTGCTGGGGGTTGGGCAGATCCAGCGGCGGACCGGTCACCGTGTCGGCGGGTTGGATCGGACCGGCGGCGGGTTGGTTAGTCCGGATCAGGTTGGCGGGCAGCTCCGGGGTGCTGAGCACGTCGCCCACCGGGGGCTCGGGCTCGGTGGGGAGCAGCTGGTCGAGTGCCCGCAGCTCCGCATCCAGGCGCTGCCAGCTGCGCTCAATCAGCGCGGTGGACTGGGGTGGGGACTTGCGGGCTGGGAGCGACGCTGCTAGGGCAGCCGGGGCCCCATGGGCCGGAAGGATGCCGAGCAGCACCAGGGTCAGGGCGCGGTTGCGGATTGCCACGGTGGTTCCGTTTAGCCCCCTCAAGTAGGTCAGTCTGCTGAATGGAACGTCCTCTTGCCTAGGTGGGGTGTGCACTTTCCCGCACAGCAGCTCGGGGCACGGCAGCTCAGGGCACGGCAGCCCAAGCGGCCTCGAAGCCTCGGCTGGCTTCGACCAGTTGGTGGCATGTGATCGCCCGGCGTCCACCGCTGCTGCCCAGCAACACCGCTGTGGCAAGGGGATCCTGGAAGGCTGACTTTTCAGCCTGCTCCAGCCGCTCCAGGTCCGTACCGGCGGCGGCATTGGCCCCCAGCGGTGGGGCGCTGGGCCAGTGCTTGGCCCAGCCATCGAGTTGGTCGGCTAGGTCTTTGAGGAGAAAGTGTTCCGCTTCCATTAGGGCTTTCAGGCCGGGACTGGTCAACGGCACCACCGGCAGGCGCAGCATGGTTCGGTACTGGCTGATAACGGCGCTGAGCCATTGCTCCTGCAGGTCCCAGAGGCGCTGCATCCTTTCTCCCATGCCGTCCCGGCCCAGCTCCTGGCTGGCCTCCTGGCGCTTGTTCTGGAGTTGGAGGGTGGCATTAACCAGCTGGTTGCGTCGCTGCAGACGGGCGCTGGCCTCCAGTTCCCGCTGCTCCAGCAACAGTCTGGCTCGTTCACGCAGCAGGTTGGCGATCTCGCCGAACAGTCGCTGGGAGTGTTCCTGGTGCTGCTCTAGGGCCCTGCTGGGCCAGATCTGGCTCACCGCCAGCCACGCGGCCAACACCCCTATCAGGGTCACCACCAGGCGGGTGGGAATCCAGCTGGCCAGATTGGTGTGGTGAACTGTCCAGCCCATGGCTACTACGAGCCCGGCCACTTTGTAACCGGAACGCAGGCCGAGGGATCCTCCGAAGATCCGTGTCAGGGCAAGGGCTACAGCCACCCCCAGGGGCAGGGGCAGGGCTTGGCCCATGGTGTTGAACCCGATCGCCACGATCACTCCCCCAAGAAGGGTGCCCAGCACCCGCTGGGTTCCAAGCAAGCGGGTGGCGCCCACGGTGCCTCCCAGGGCCGCCCCCACAGCCAACGGGGCGTAGAACGGATCGGTGAGGCCCAGCACGATCACGAATCCAGCTGAGAGCCCGGCGGTGAGGGCCAGCCGCAAGTCGGTTCGCGTGATCAGGGGAGGAGCTTTCATGGCCGGACTCCATGTCCTCGGCTGGCCAGGGCCAGGCTCTGGGCACTGCGGGTGAGCCGTTGCAACTCATCGTCGAGGGCCAGCAACAACAAGGGGGGAAGCCCCTGCGCCAGGGCGAGCTCCTGCAGGCTTTTCCGTTCCGGCAGGCCCAGCACCTCTGGCGCCGGGCTTGGGCCGAGCAGTGCCGGCAGCCGCTCCAGCCACGGTGTCGCGGTCGAGGCCAGGGCCCCCGGGGGTAACAGCTGCCCAAGACGCTGCAGCTGCAGGCTGTGGTGGTTGATGCGCTCCCAGAGCAGGCTGCGTTGGCGCCAGTGATGCTGCTTGGCTGCGCCGCGGGGGTTGCTGCGCAACTCATCGTTCACCAGCTGGTTGAGTTGCTGGCAGAGGCGACTACCCACGATCGGCTGACTGGCTCGCCCGTCGCCGGCTGCTGGATCTTTGAGCTGGCGGCGGATCGCCTCCAGGCGTTGGCCCAGCAGACTCCGCAGCTGCCGCTCCAGTTGGCCCATCTCCGCGAGCCGGTTGATGGGCCAGAACAGGGCATTCACCAGCAGGGTGGCCGCCACTCCCACCAGAGTGTCGGCCGTGCGGTTGACGACGTAGAGCCAGTTGAGCTCGGCGTAATCGGCCACCAGAAACAGCATCGAGCACATCACGATTCCGGTGGCGAGGCCGGCCTGCCAGCGCATCAGCCGCAGCAGGGGCACCACCACCAGCAACGACACCGTCAGCCCCACCCAGCCACTTAGAAGGGTGTGCACCAGAAAACTGACGATGCCGGCGGCGATCGTGCCCAGCACCCGGCCCTGGGCCGCTGCCAGGACCCGGGTATCGGTCTCGTCCATACACATCACCACCGCCAACAGCGGATACCAGACGAAGCGCACATCGCGGAAGCTGATTGCCCAGGCGCCGGCGAGGGCGGCGGCCAAACCGATCTTGAGGGCGGCGCGCAGGGCGGGGTGGCTCAGCACGCGGGACAGGGATCACAGCCTTGCGGTGATTCTGGCGTTCCCGTCCAGTGCGATCGATGATTGGGGTGGTTGGATCCGGATCATTGCCTTTCACCCTTGATTTTCAGATCCTGCTGCGTCTGGGTCTGGCGGTGCTTTGCGGCCTGGCCGTGGGCATCAACCGCGCCCACCACGGCAATACCAGCCATCCCAACCGCCTGCGGGTGCATGTGTTGGTCGGTCTCAGTGCCTGCCTGATGGTGCTGGCGGCAGGTGACGACCCCCAGGCCCGCAGCCGGGTGATTCAGGGGGTAGCCACCGGAATTGGCTTCTTGGGGGCGGGCGAGATCCTGGTGCCTCCTGCTGCTGACAAGAGGGGCCTGCCTGAGGTGCGCGGACTCACCAGTGCGGCTTCGATCTGGTTTACGGCTGCCCTCGGGGTGACCGTAGCCGCCTCCACCCCCTTGCTTGCCGGGGTGGCCCTGGTTCTGGCCCTGATCACCCTGTCTCAGCGGAGCAACGGCGAGTCGCGGCCAGACATTGATCCTGCAGCAGATCAGAAGAGGAAGCGATAGCGGCCATCGCCGCTGCTTTCAGCTTCGTTGGAGCCATCCAGGACCGGCTGGGGCCACTCCGCTTCCCAATAGCTGATGTCATCGCGATAGAAGGGCCGTCCGCCCAGTCGCTTGGTTTCAAGCTGGGTCGTGCCCATGGCGGTGATAAGGCCACCCAGCTCCATGGGGCCCAGATCGGTTTTCAGATCCTTACCTGCTGCAGCCAGCAGGATTGGCAGGCGCACCAGATGCTCTGGCCTGGTGAGCTTGCGAAAGAGGGCCTGTAGGGCTATTTGCTGGCGCTCCAGTCGGCCGATGTCGCCCATCTCATCGTGGCGAAAGCGCAGGAAGCCTTCTAGGTCTTGGCCTTTGAGATTTTGCAGGCCGGGTTGCAAGTCGATGTATAGGCCCTGACTGTTGTCGGTGTAGGCCATGCGTTTCGGCACGTCCACCTCGATTCCGCCGAGGGCGTCGGCCATGCGCCGGATCGCAGACAAGTTCACCACTAGGTGGTGGGTGATCGGTCGACCCAACTTGCGGGCCAATTCCCGTTTGAGCAGATCGGTGCCCCCGAGGCTGTAGAGGGAGTTGATTTTGTGGGGACCGTAGCCTTCTGCCTCGATGTAGGTGTCCCGAGGTATCTGGGTGATCCGGGTGATGCCCCCATCCACTCGCAGGCTGGCGATCACATCGGTGTTGCCACCTCCCACATCGGTGCCGAGCAGCAGGATGTCTTGGGTGGTGATGCCGCTCCAGGCCGCGAACGGATTGGTGATGGCGTTATTTGCTCCTGAGGCGGTGTCGCTGAGCAGTTCGGAGAGGGGCCCCGCCAGCAACAGGCCTCCGCCCATGCCGACTCCGATCGCCAGGAGCATGGCACCGCGTTTACTCCGCTTGCGGGGCCGCTTGGCCGGAGGGGTTCTCATCCCCTGAAAGCTATTGCACCAAGCGAACCTTTCACAAATGGGGGCTTGCCGCTGCCTAGAGTGGCCGGGCTCGAACGAGTTAATGAAGTTGTTGACGCAGGCCTGCAGGAAATGCCATGGAGCAGAGCAGAGTCTTCAACCGCTTTCACCGCTAGACGCTCTGCAAAAAAATAACCCTGCCGTGGCGCTTCCGCGGCAGGGTTGGTGTCGCTCAGGGCGGAGCTAGAGAGCTTGCAGTACAGGCTGATGGGGTTGGATTTACCAGCGGTTGCCGCCACCACCGCCATCGCCGCCATATCCACCGCCACCACGATTGCCGCCACCACGATTGCCACCGCCACCGCCACCGCCGCCACCGCCGCCTTCACGGGGAGTGGCTTTGTTGACACGAATCATGCGCCCCATCCATTCGACGTCCTGAAGGTCGTCAATAGCCTTTTGTTCGGCCGCATCGTCGGCTAATTCGACAAAAGCGAAACCGCGCTTGCGACCGGTTTCTCGGTCTAGGGGCAGGCTGCACTGGCGCACCTCTCCGTATTGGCCGAAGAGATCAAGCAAGTCCTCGCGTTCAGCTTGGAACGAAAGATTGCCAACGTAGATAGTCATTACTGGAGCAAATCCTGGAACTGATTCGGTCGAAGCTGCGGTTCTTAGTGGTCCTAGTGGGAACTAGGGGTGCCAAAAGAGAGGCCGTACCCTTTGAATCACGGCAAATG
>NZ_JAGQCR010000013.1:0-25594 GCF_024346295.1 Cyanobium sp. BA20m-14 | reverse complement strand
GTCTGTTTTGATCTTCAATTTCGCGATCATGCCTTACGAAGCTCAAAACGAACTTGCATGGGCCGCCTCCTTTGTTCTCGTCATGATGATTCTTGCGGCAAATATTTTGGCTCGCTGGATCAGCCGTATGGCCAAGGTCTGACCCCAAGCTCTCTCCCCAAACCTACCACTTAGAACCATGACAAGCAGCTACGCCAAACCAACCAGTGCTGATGCCAGCAAGATGGATGTCTGCATGTCACTGCAGAATGTCACCATCTCCTACGGGAAATTTGAGGCGGTAAAAAATGTCTACATGGATTTACCAAAAGGCAAGGTAACAGCCTTTATTGGCCCCTCCGGTTGTGGCAAGTCCACGGTGCTGCGGGCTCTCAATCGCATGAACGAATTGATCCCGGGTTGCAAACTCAAGGGTCGGGTTGTGTTTGACAACAACGACCTCTATGACCCCCGGGTTGATCCGGTAGAGGTGCGCAGGCGTATCGGCATGGTTTTCCAGAAACCAAATCCCTTTCCTAAAACTATCTACGAAAACATTGCCTTCGGCGCCCGTATCAATGGTTTCAAAGGCGATATGGATGAGCTGGTGGAGCGCTCACTCCGCAAGGCTGCGGTATGGGATGAATGCAAGGACAAATTGAAAGAGAGCGGCTTGGCCCTCTCCGGCGGTCAGCAGCAGCGCCTCTGCATCGCCAGGGCCATCGCCACGGAGCCTGAAGTCATCCTGATGGATGAACCCTGTTCAGCCCTTGATCCGATCTCCACTTTGAAGATCGAGGAAACGATGCACCAACTCAAGCGTAGTTACACCATCATTATCGTGACCCACAACATGCAGCAAGCCGTGCGGGTTGCCGATCAAACTGCTTTCTTTAACGCCGAAGCGGTGGAGGGAGGCAGTGGCAAGGTGGGCTACCTGGTTGAATTCAATGACACAGAAAGAATATTTAACGCCCCCGGCCAGCAGGCAACCCAGGACTACGTAAGCGGCCGCTTTGGCTAAATGCTCAAGTGATCTGCCTGCGCAAGCCAGCTTGCCTGCAAAAGCCATGCCAAAAATTTGATGGGAAAAAGCCGGCTCAAAGGCCGGCTTGTTTATACGGAGAGGGAGGGATTCGAACCCTCGATAGAGTTGCCCCTATACAGCATTTCCAGTGCTGCGCCTTCGACCACTCGGCCACCTCTCCAGGGGCAAAATGGGGCAACCAGATGGCAATATAGCAGCATGAGTAGCAGCCCCATCGTCAGCCATCCAATAACCGTGCATTGGCGCCAGAGCGGTCGCACGATTCGCCATGAGGTTGTCGAGGGCGACTACATCCTTGCCAGTTTCGAGCGCCAGGGTGATCCCCTGCCATTTAGTTGCCGCAATGGCTGCTGCACGGCCTGTGCCGTGAGAGTGCTCCACGGTGAAATTGACCAGCGGGAAGCCCTTGGCCTTTCCCACGACCTGCGTAAACGCGGCTACGGCTTGCTCTGCGTGGCCCGCGCCACCGGACCACTGGAGGTGGAAACCCAGGACGAGGATGAGGTTTACGAACTCCAATTTGGTCGCCATTTCGGCCGTGGCACGGTGCGCTCGGCTCTGCCGTTGGAGGAGGAATGAGCGCCTGTCCCAACAGTGTCAGCGAGCAGGCCTGGCGGGATTCGGGGCTGGCGGTGTGGGAAATAGAGCGTTTTGCGGAGGTGGCCCGCCAGGCGGCGGCGGCCGGGTCTCGCCAGTTGCTGCACCACTTCGGCCGGCTGGAGCGCATCCAGGAAAAGGGTTCCGCCGGAAATCTGGTCACCGAGGCTGATTTCGCCGCTGAAGAGGCCGTGCTGGCCGTGCTGACTGAGGCCACACCCGAGCTTGGCGTTCTGGCTGAGGAGAGTGGACGCCGCCTCGGCCAAGGTTCCCCCCTTGAATGGTGCGTTGATCCCCTCGACGGCACCACCAACTACGCCCATCGCTATCCATTTTTTGGCACCTCAGTGGGTCTGACCTGGAATGGTCGCCCCCTGCTGGGAGCCCTGGCGGCTCCTGCCCTCCAGCAGTTCTATTGGGCGGCAGCGGGACTGGGGGCCTGGAATAACGATAGTCCGATCCGGGTCAGCGATTGCCAGGAGCTGGCCAACTCCCTTTTGGTCACGGGCTTTGCCTACGACCGTATTACCCGCCTGGATAACAACTATGCCCAGTTCGCCTGGTTCACCCACAGAACCAGGGGCGTCAGGCGGGCGGGTGCTGCGGCGGTGGATCTGGCCTTCGTGGCCGACGGCCGTGTAGACGGCTACTGGGAAAGGGGCCTCTCCCCATGGGACCTGGCGGCGGGTATCCCCCTGGTGGAGCAGGCCGGCGGGGTTGTTTGCTCCTATGACGGCAGCCCGGTGGATCTGGCCAGCGGTTCCCTGATCGCCTGTACCCCGGCCCTCCGCCAGGCGCTAGTGGCTGGCCTGGCTGCCTGCCGCCCCCTCAGGGGTGCCAGCTATGGCGCACCTGAGCTGGATGGGGGTTGCCAGATGCCAACTCCATAGGATCGACGTTTCTTTTGCTTCCGGCGCTCCATGGCCCTGCAACCCGCCGCTGGCGCCCGGGATCTGAACCCCAGGGAGGTGGAGAGCAACCGCTGGCTCTGCGAGCAGCTGGCCCAGGTTTACCGCCTCTGGGGTTACGCGGAAGTGGCTCCCCCCGCCGTGGAGCGGCTGGAGACCCTGGCGGCTGGCGGTGGCATCAACCAGCTGGAGCTGGTGCGACTGGCCGCAGCCGAACCCCTGGGGCTGCGGCCGGAGATGACTGCCTCAATTGCCAGGGCTGCCTGTACCCGCCTGGCCGCTCGGCCGCGACCGCTGCGGCTGTGGAGCAGTGGTGTGGTCTTCCGTTGTGCCAGCGGTGATGGGGGCCAGCACCGGCTCGAGGAGAGGTTGCAGAGTGGGGTAGAGCTGCTGGGGGCCGCAGGTCCAGGGTCCAGCGCCGGCGATGTGGAACTGCTTGCCCTGTTGCTGGCCTGCCTACAGCAACTCAATATTGCCGCAGCACAGCGCCCCCGCCTGCTGCTCGGCCACCACGGCCTGCTCTCAGCCCTGCTTGACCAGGTGCCCGACAGGCAGCGCACAGCCACCCGCAAAGCCCTGACCAGCTTTGACCCCGTGGCCCTGGGCCAGCTGCAGTTGCCTGGCTACCAGGGCCAGGCGCTCCAACAACTGATGCGGTTACGGGGCGAGCCTGAACAGGTGCTCTACCAACTGGAGCAGCAGTTGGGCCCCTCGCCAGTGCTGAACGAACTGGCCGCCACCATCAATGTGATTTCGCCGTTGGCTCGGCGCCACGGTATCGCTCTGCAGCTGGATCCCAGTTTTCAGCCCCACTACGACCTCTATGACGGCCTGGTGCTGCAGCTTGTCTGTCAGGGTGCCGATGCTCCGGTAGCCATCGCCAGTGGCGGGCGCTACGACGCCCTGGTGGGGCGCTTCGGCGGCGAGTCCGGCGGGATGGGGTTCAGTTTTGAGGTTGGGGCAATCCGGGAGCTGTTGGGCACTGAAGTCACCGCCCCGAACCGGCCCGAAACAACCTTGGTGAGCTTCCAGGAGCCCTCCCAGCTCGAGGCTGCCCTGGCTGCTTTGCAGGAGTTCCATCAGCGGGGCGAGCGGGCCGAGCTTCTGCACCAGCCCTGTGCCACCAGGAGCGGGGCTGAGGCCGTTGCAATCCAACGGGGCTGCACGGCTACCCGCTGGCTTGGGCCCACTCCCTAGGATTTATCCTCCCCGATTTGCTGGTCTACATGGCCCACACGATCGTCACGGCCGTATGCGAGGGCGTCGCCGACTGCGTGGATGCCTGCCCGGTGGCCTGCATCCATCCCGGCAAGGGCGCCAACATCAAGGGCACCCCCTACTACTGGATTGATTTCGACACCTGCATTGACTGCGGCATCTGCCTGCAGGTGTGCCCGGTGGCAGGGGCAATTCTGGCAGAGGAAAAACCCGAACTACAACAGGCCGGGTGAAGGTCGCCAATCCCCATACCACCGCGGTGCTGGTTTTCGATGGCGGCTGTCCCTTCTGCCGCCATTTCGCCGAGCTCAGTGAGCTGCGCAGCGGAATTGCCGGTTTGGAAATTCGCGACGGCCGCGCCGATGCGGAGTTGCGCCGGTGGCTGCAGCAGGGAGGGTTGCACCTGCGGGATGGGGCGTTTCTGATCGTCGGTGAGCAGCAGCTCCACGGTGCGGCGGCGATCCAATGGCTCTGTGCCCGCATGGACCCGAGCGCCAGCCTGTTGCAGCTGCTCGCACCCGTACTGGCTAGCCCGGTGCGAGCGCGGCGGCTCTATCCCCTGCTGCTGCTGGCCCGTCGCGTCGCCCTGGGGCTGGGGGGCCTACCGGCGGATCCAGACCAGCTGGTCCCCCGGCCCGGGGCAGGCGCCTGATCACCCCCCATGGCGGTTGAGCTGCTCGTGGCACGAGGATAGCCAGGCCCCACTGGCGTCGTAATAACGAACCAGGCGCTCCAGTCGATCGGGACCGCTGAGCCAGCCGGCCTCGACGCTGAAGGCCTCGCGGTGACTCACCTGATGTGGACGGCGGCTGTAGCCCCCATCGGGCAACAGTTGTGCAGTTCTAAGGTCGCTGCCAGCAAAACTGGTGCTGCAGTCGCTGAGCTCGGGTTCGGCCCAGTCGGCTGAAACAGTGGCCCGAACTCCCTGCCAGCGGCCAAGGAGTTGTTCGGCTTCAAGGGGCGGCCGCTCACTGGCCCCGCTACCGGCTCGAAATTCCCGAATCAGCACCAGGCTGCTGGGGCGGCCGGCGACGTCATACAGCTGCACCAGGCGATGGCGGCGGTTGGCGTCGATGAAGCCGTATTCAGCTCCGAATGGGGTTTGGGGTGCCAGTTGCAGTGAGCCCTTGCAGAAGGTCCCGCTTGCAAAGAACACGGCCTGTCGTCCAAGGCTGCGGTAGTCCTGTTGGTGATCACTGATCGGCTCAGCACCTTTGCCTTCAGGACCAAAGCGACGCAAGCGAAAGCGAACCAGCCGATCTTCTTCTGCGCTCTCGAGCAAGAGCACCGAGGCAGATTCCTTCTCGATTTCCCCAGCCAGGTTGATGGTGGCGAAGGATCCGTGCCACTCACCCTGGTTGCGCAGAAAATTCTGCCATTGGCTGGTCATCACGATGACTGCTTGGGAGGCACAAAGCGTAGGCAGCGTCCAGGGGCGCCAGCCAGGGGGGCGGTTTCCTGCCCATCGCCCCCCCTTGGCGGCAGGGCCCGAATCGTTGGAATCTGGGATACCTCCATCAAGTTGGATCATGTTGCAGGCAGAACAGGGTCAGATCCAGATCCACACCGAAAACATTTTCCCGATCATCAAGAAGGCCGTCTACAGCGGCCACGAGGTTTTCCTGAGGGAACTGGTGAGCAATGGGGTCGATGCGATCAGTAAGCGACGCATGGCCGCCATGGCCGGCGACTGCAGCGAGGGGCCGGAAGCCAGGATTGCGATTCGTATTGATCGCGAGAAGAACACCCTCACCATTTCAGACAACGGCATCGGCATGAGCGCCGATGAGGTCAAGCGCTACATCAACCAGGTGGCCTTTTCAAGCGCGGAAGATTTCCTTGAGAAATACAAGGGGGAAAACGACGCAATCATTGGCCATTTTGGCCTGGGGTTCTATTCCAGCTTCATGGTGGCCAAGCAGGTGGAGCTAGTGACCCTCTCCGCCCGGGGTGACTCCGAGGCGGTGCGCTGGAGCTGTGATGGCTCACCCAACTTCAGCCTGGAGGCGGCCGAGCGCAGTGAGCCGGGCACCGATGTGATTTTGCACCTGATGGAGGAGGAGCTTGAATACATCGAGCCTTCCAGAATCCGCACCCTGATCACCACCTATTGCGACTTCCTACCAGTGGAGGTCCAACTCGAGGGTGAAACAGTCAACAAGCGTCAAGCCCCCTGGCGCCAGAGCGCCCGTGAGCTCAGCGACAACGACTACATCGAGCTCTATCGCTACCTCTACCCTTTCCAGGGTGACCCCCTGCTCTGGGTGCACCTCAATACCGACTACCCCTACAACCTGCAGGGCATCCTCTATTTCCCCAAATCAAGCGGTCGGGCCGACTGGGAAAAGGGTGAAATCAAGCTCTACTGCAACAACGTCTTCGTTAGCGACTCGATCAAGGAGGTGGTGCCCCGCTACCTCCTGCCCCTACGCGGTGTGATCGATTCCCCCGATATTCCGCTGAACGTAAGCCGCTCGGCCCTGCAGACCGATCGGCGGGTGCGCTCAATCGGTGGCTTCGTGGCCAAGAAGGTGGGTGATCGCCTCAAGGAGCTGTACCGCGATGACCCCAAGCGCTACGCCGAGATCTGGGAGTCGGTGGCGCCTTTCATCAAGATCGGTGCCATGGAGGATGACAAGTTTGCCGACCAGGTGGCCGAACTGGTGCTCTATGGCACGAGCGCTGCGGCTGCAGAAGGTGAAAGCCCCGATCCGATTCCAGGGGAGGGGGGCAAGGCATACACCACCCTGGCGGGCTACCGCAGCCGTCTGGAGGGCGCCAACGACAAGCGCATTCTGTACTGCACCGATGAGGCTGGCCAGGCGGGTGCCCTGGCCCTGTGGAAAAGCCAGGGCGCCGAGGTGTTACTTGCTGACACCTTCATCGATACCCAGTTCATTCCCTGGCTCGAATATCGCCACGAAGACCTCAAGTTCCAGCGGGTGGACAGCGAACTTGATGAGTCTCTACAGGAAAAGGAGGGTGAGCTGGCCGATGCGGACGGCAAGGACAATTCCGAGAAATTGCGCGACCTATTCAAGGCTGCCCTGGCCAACGACAAGGTGACCATCCAGGTGCAGGCCCTCAAGGGAGACAACGCCCCTGCGGCCCTCATCCTGTTGCCGGAGCAGATGCGTCGCCTTAACGACATGGGTGCTCTGATGGAGCAGCGTCTGCCAGGCCTGCCCGACCACCATGTACTGCTGGTAAATCGCAAACACGCCCTAGTGGAGGGCCTGCTCAAACTCTCGGCTGGCGCCGTGATCACCGGCGCGGGGGGGGGCAGCTCGCCCAGCCAGCAACTGGCCGATGACCTGGGTCGTCACCTCTACGAGATGGCGCGCCTGGCGGTGGGCGGCCTAGAGCCAAACCAGCTGGCCGGCTTCCAGCAGCGGAGTGCGGACCTGATGGGCCGACTGATGCAGCGAGGTCTGTAGGGCATAGCCCAGGGTCTAAAAACTGATCCAGCCCTTAGCTAGGGCAAACTGGACTCCGGCCGTACCGATCAGGGCACCAATTAAGCCACCGGCGAAGGCCAGAAATCCCAGTGGAGCCCCCACCGCCTCACTGGCGGCCGAGGGCTCCAGCAGGCTCAGGCGCTCATCGGTAGCGGATTGATGCTTCTGCTGACGACGGATAAGCGCTTCGAAATCAGGCATTCGATCTCCTGGGCAACGGATAGGTAGGCGGACCAGCCGGCCATGCGGCGAGGGTCTGAGCGCCCCCGGTCGTCGACCGCATCAAACACAGCCACGCCAAGGCTTTCAGCCTTGTCAAAGGCTGAAAGTAGGGGGATTTCGCTGGTCATCACCGACAGGCCAAAGGTCTGCAGTGCGGCTCTGGCTTCATCGGCTGCGCGCTGCTGACGCGTATCCACCTTCACCAACAAAACCGCATGCGGGACCTTCACGATCTGAAGCAGCCTGGCCAGCTCCACGGTCAGCTCCACGGCCCTGGCCTTGGGAGAGGTGGGAAGCAGCACCAGATCCGATCCGACGGCCAGATGGCGTAATTCCTCTTCATCGCTGCTGGCCTGGCCGTCTGTGATGACCACATCTGCTGAGCGGGTGGCTTTGGCTGCTGCCTCCACAGGCACCACCGAGAAGGGCAGTTCGCCGCGGATGGCATAGGCCAGGGCCGAGCGGTTGCGATCGGCATCGACGACGCATACGGACAACCCCTTGCCGGCCCACACACTGGCGAGGTGAATGCTGGTGCAGGTTTTGGCTACCCCACCCTTCTGTCCAGAAACGGTGATGAACACCGCAAATCATCAACTGGGCCGAACATAACCTGATCCAATTGTTTTTTCGGTAGGCACGGCCACCTGACGGGCAGCCGTTTGATAGGGTTGGGCCAATTCAGATAGATGTCATGTCCCGCGTCTGTGAGCTCACTGGCAAGCGAGCCAACAACGGTATGGCCGTATCCCACTCCCATGTGCGCACCAAGAAGCTCCAACAGGTGAACCTGCAGGAGCGCAGGCTTTGGTGGGCCGAGGGCAACCGCTTTGTCAAGTTGCGTGTTTCTACCCGCGCCCTCAAAACCATCCAGAAAAAAGGTCTGGGTGCCTACGCCAAGGAACTCGGCGTAAACCTCGCCAAAATATGAGCCGACCATGCGGCGCCGGGCACTGCTGAAGGCATTGGCGGCCCTCGTTCCCCTCTCCGCAGGCGCTTTGGGCTTGATGTCGTTCGCTCGTCGGGCCGAGGCCATCGGTGGAACCTTGCCGCTGTTAAATCAGCCTGCGCCAGATTTCAGCTTGGCTGGCATCGCACCAGCTGGCAAGGGGGAGGTAGTGGAGACCAGGCTTGAACTGGCCGATTTCGGTGGCAGCTGGCTGGTGCTCTACTTCTATCCCCGGGATTTCACCGGCGGTTGCACCCTGGAGGCCCGTGGCTTCCAGCGCGATCTTGCCGCCTTCAAGGCCGCTGGCGCATCGGTTGTAGGTGTCAGTGCCGATGACGCCGACTCCCATGCTGAGTTCTGCAGTAGTGAGGGCCTGGCCTTCCCCCTGCTGTCCGATCCTGCCGGCACAGTCAGCAGGGCCTATGGCAGCTGGATCGCGCCCTTCTCCCAGCGCCACACATTTTTGATCGATCCGGCCGGGGTGTTGCGGGCCAACTGGCTGGCGGTGCGGCCCAGTGGCCACAGCGCCGAGGTACTAGCAACCCTCCAGGGGCTCGAGGCCGGCTGAGCGGTCAAATCCCGATAGCTCGCTAACGAACGGCAATTTGGTTTGCCAGGTCTTGCAGTAGTTGACGATGGACCTCCGTTTGTTGGCGCAGGGCGGCCAGTCGAGCCGCCGCAGGCGGGCTGTCGAGTGCGCCGCTCCAGGCCGCCAGCAGCTCGGCCGGGGCTGCCATCGCATCGAGGCTGTGGCAGGGGCAGCCCAGGCCGTCTGCGGCAGCTTGCACCTTGGGGTCGTAGCTGAGGGCAGCACAGGGTGCTCCGGCGAGGGCAGCCAAGATGAGGCCGTGGAGCCGCATGGCCAATACCAGCCCGGCACCGCTGGCCACCGCCATCGCCTCGCTGGGCCTCTCTGCCAGCACCTCCCGGCTGCGGCCAGCCAGACCCGCAGGCAGCAGCTGCTGCTGGTCAAGCTGCTCCAGCAGGCCCCTGTCCTGGGCGGCGTGGAAGGGGAGCCAAATCACCTCGCGGTCCTGCAGGCGGGCCAGTTGGTCGAGGGCCTGGAGATAGGGGTGCCAGGCCGATCCCTGCAGCTCTTTGGTGGGACGTAGGCAGAGCACCAGGGGGCCTCCGCTGCCACGCCACGGCTGGGCAGGTAGGGCCCAGACCGGATCGCTGCCCACCGGGCCATCACGGCCAAGCTTTCTGGCCAGAGCCGCCGACTCCTGGTCGCGCCAACTCACCGCCGTGACCAGGCCGAGCAGGCGCCCAACCAGGATCCGGCTTGGCCGCCGCCGCAGGGGCCCCAATCCCTGGCCCCAGAGCAAGACGGGCTTGGCCTCGAGTCGGGCGGCAAAGATCAGGGCCGCGTAGTAGAGCAGGCTGCGGAAGCTGGTGGAATCCTGCAGCAGGCTGCCGCCACCCAATACCAGCCCATCGCAGTTACTGAGGGCCTTCAGCACCTGGGCCAGGCTGCGGCGCTGCACCGTATCCACTCGGAAGCGTTGCCGCACCAGGTCGGTGTCATAGGCGGTGACCGTCGCCGTAAACCCCGCTGGCATGTGGCCGAGCAGCACTTCCAGCAGGGCGTCATCACCGAGGTTGTGCTCGCCGTAGTAGCCAACCAGCAAGAGCTGCCGCCTGGCCTTTTCCCCCTTCTGTCTGGTCTCGCGCACGAGCCGATCGACGCCTACCTTTCAGCTTCGCACCCTGAGAAGATTGAGCCCATGCATGCGCTCTCCCTGCCCACCTGGTGGATCCATATCACCTCCGTACTGGAGTGGGTAGTTGCCATGCTGGCTGTGCAGCGGCTCGGGGTGCAACGGCGGGAGGGGGGCTGGCGCTGGCTGAGCCTGGCCATGCTGCCTGCCCTGGTCAGCGCCATGGCTGCCTGCACCTGGCACCTGTTCGACAACAGCCCCGAGCTCTACGGGCTGGTGGTTTTCCAGGCGGGTCTCACCGCCATCGGCAACGCTGCCCTGGCCCTGGCCGCTTGGAACCTGCTGCGCCAGCAGCGCCAGGTCAATTCATGAGCGGCATGGGCGGCGTGCTCAGCTGGCTCGCCCAGATCGATCCCACCCCCCTATTCGTGCTGTCGCTGCTTCCCTATTTGGCCTTCCTCTGGTGGGCGAGCCAGGTGGAGGGATTTCCAAAGCTGGCCCTGCGGGGTTTCCAGTGCACCCTCCTGTTCGTGGCCGTGACGATTGGGGCGGCCATCGTTGCCCAACTGCGCTACGGCGAATTGCTGGCCAACGTCGATGCCCTCCATGGCGGTGCCGAATCCCTGCTCACTGTCTCCAACCTGCTGGTGGTGCTCGGCTTCAGCGGCTTCGGCGCCGCGCTGGGCCGGAGGCAATGAACAAGTCTTAAGCAGGGGGGGCGCAATGCGATCGGCCCCGGAAGATGGGGCGTTGCCATTCGCTCCATGATTACTCCCCTTCTAGCTTTGGCCCCTGCTTCCATCTCCTGGTCGCCCAAGGTGGCGTTGGTGATGATCGTCTGCAACGTGATTGCCATTGCCATTGGCAAGGCCACCATCAAGCAACCCAACGTGGGTCTGCAGCTACCCAGCCCGACCTTGTTTGGTGGTTTCAGCCACGGCGCCATGCTCGGCACCCTCAGCCTCGGTCACATCCTCGGCATGGGCGCCATCCTTGGCCTGGCCTCCCGCGGGGTGGTCTGAGCCACCAGGACCCAGGGGGCGTCAGGCGGCTACAGGCTGGCTGGCGCCCGCCAGATTCGAAGCCAGGGGAGAGCCGTAGCGCTCCAAGATGCGATCGGCCATCTGGGGTGGGGTGAGGCCCAGGCTCTGCTTGCTTTGATCTGGGCTGGCGTGGTCAACCAACACGTCGGCAATGCCGATGCGCAGCACCGGCACAAGCACGTTGTGGTCAACGAGCGCTTCGACCACCGCGGAGCCAAAGCCGCCGGCCAGGGCCGCTTCCTCCATGGTCACCACCCGGCCGATACGTTGGGCCATCGGCAGAATCAGGGCCTCGTCTAGGGGCCGCAGGAAACGGGCGTTGATCACCGCTGCCCGCATCCCCTTTTCCTGCAGCAGCCCGGCGGTGGCCATGGCCGGACTCACCATGGCCCCGTAGGCCACGATCAGCAGGTCATCGCCATCGGTAAGCAGCTCGCCGCGACCGATCTCCAGGGGTAGAAAGCCCTCTTCAGCCAGGGGAACCCCCTCGCCCTCCCCGCGGGGAATGCGCAGAGCACAGGGGCCGCTGTGGTGGATAGAGGTCACCAGCATGCGCTGCAGCTCGGCTTCATCCTTGGGGGCCATCACGGTGAAATTGGGGATGGCGCGGAAATAGCTGATGTCGTATTGGCCTTGGTGGGTGGGGCCATCGGCCCCGACGATGCCAGCCCGATCCAAAACAAAGGTGACCGGCAGATTCTGGATGCCCACGTCGTGGATCAGTTGGTCAAAGGCCCGCTGCAGGAAGGTGCTGTAGATCGCCACCACGGGCTTGAGACCCTCACAGGCCATGCCGGCTGCCATGGTGACGGCGTGCTGTTCGGCGATGCCAACGTCGAAATACTGATCGGGCAGGGCCTTCTCGAGCAGGTCGAGGCCGGTGCCGGTGGCCATGGCGGCGGTAATGCCCACCACTGTCGGGTCCTGCTCACAGAGCTTTACCAGGGTCTGGCCAAATACCTTGCTGTAGCCAGGCGGTTTCGGTTTGCTGGAGGGGTAAGCCTTGCCGGTTGCCAGGTCGAAGGCACTTTGGGCGTGGTAGCCAACCTGATCGGCCTCCGCATAGGCGTAACCCTTGCCCTTAGTGGTGGCCACATGCACCAGCACGGGCCCTTCAGTGCGATGGGCCTGCTCAAAGGTGCGCACCATCCCGGCGATGTCATGGCCATCGATCGGGCCGATGTAAGTGAAGCCCAACTCCTCGAACACGGCTCCCACCTTGGGAACCGCTAGGCGCTTCATGCTCTCTTTGAGGGTTTTGAGTTCGTTGGGCAGCTCGCCGTGGAGGAAGGGCAGGTGCTTGATCGCCTCCTCCGCATTGCCCTGCAGGAACTGCAGGGGCGGACTCAGCCGCATGCGGTTCAGGTAGGTGGAGAGGGCCCCCACCGGCGGGCTGATCGACATGTCGTTGTCGTTGAGCACCACCAGCAACTTGGTTTTCGGCAGGTGGCCGGCATGGTTGATCGCCTCCAGGGCCATGCCACCGGTGAGGGCGCCATCGCCGATCACGGCTACGCATTTGAAATCCTCGCCGCGGCGATCCCTTGCCAGGGCCATCCCCAGGGCAGCAGAGATGGAGGTGCTGGCATGGCCGGCGCCGAAATGATCAAAGCGGCTCTCGCTCCGCTTGAGGTAGCCCGCCACCCCATTCTTCTGGCGCAGGCTGTCAAAATTTTTGTATCGACCAGTCACCAACTTGTGGGGATAGGCCTGGTGACCCACATCCCAAACCACCTTGTCGCGTTCGAGGTCGAGGGTTTGGTAGAGGGCAAGGGTGAGCTCCACCACCCCCAGCCCTGGGCCGAGATGGCCGCCGCTGGTGCTCACCACCTCCAGATGGCGCTCCCGGATTTGGCGGGCAATCGCTTCGAGCTCAGCCGTGCTCAGGCCGTGCAGCTGATTCGGATGACTGAGCTCGCTGAGATGCATGCACAGCCCTGGAGGTGCAGTGCAATCTAGGCCTTGGCTTCCACTGGCAGGTGCGAATTGCGACACTGGTGCCATGAGCGCCGATCCCCAGACCTACCTTCAGCGAATCCTGCGGGCCCGGGTCTACGACGTGGCCATTGAGTCGCCGCTGGATCCCGCGCCGAATCTCTCAGCCCGCTTGCACAACCGGGTATTGCTTAAACGGGAGGACCTGCAGCCGGTCTTCAGCTTCAAGCTGCGGGGTGCCTACAACAAGATGGTGGCTCTGAGCGCGGCCGAGCTGGAGCGGGGCGTGATTGCCGCCAGCGCCGGCAACCATGCCCAGGGGGTTGCCCTGGGGGCCCAGAAGCTGGGCTGCCGGGCCGTGATCGTGATGCCTGTCACCACGCCTGAGATGAAGGTCAGGGCTGTTGCCGCCCGGGGGGCCGAGGTGGTTCTGCACGGCGATAACTACGACGCGGCTTGCGCCGAGGCAACTCGCCTGGGCCAGGAGCGGGGCCTCAGTTTTATCCATCCCTTCGACGACCCCGACGTGATTGCCGGCCAGGGCACGATTGGGTTGGAGATCCTGCGCCAGTGTTCCTCACCACCTGATGTGATCTACGTGGCCGTGGGTGGTGGTGGCCTGATTGCCGGCATCGGCGTGTACGTAAAGACCCTCTGGCCCCAGGTGCAGATCGTGGGCGTTGAGCCCGAGGACGCGGACGCCATGACCCGTTCCCTTGCCGCCGGCGAACGGGTGGAGCTGGAGCAAGTGGGCCTATTTGCCGACGGAGTGGCCGTGCGCAGGGTGGGGGAGCACACCTTTGCCCTAGCCCAGCAGACGGTGGATCGGATGGTGACGGTGAACACCGACGCCATCTGCGCCGCCATCAAGGACGTGTTTGAAGACACCCGCTCAATCCTGGAGCCGGCAGGGGCACTGGCGGTGGCCGGGATGAAGCGCGACGTGGCGCAGCAGGGGTTACATGGCAAGACCCTGGTGGCGGTGGCCTGCGGCGCCAACATGAACTTTGATCGCCTGCGCTTCGTGGCCGAACGCACGGAGATCGGCGAAGACCGTGAGGCGATGCTGGCGGTGGAAATTCCCGAGCAAACCGGCAGCCTGAGGCGCTTCAGTGGCGTGCTGGGCCAGCGCAACCTCACCGAATTCAGCTACCGCCTGGCCGATCCCCGGGTGGCCCATATCTTCGTTGGGGTGCAGACCAGCGGCACGGCCGATGAACAGGACCTGATCCACGACGTGCGCCGGGCAGGGTTCCCCTGCCTCGACCTCTCCAACGACGAACTCGCCAAGCTGCACCTGCGCCACATGGTGGGTGGACGCCTACCCGCCAGTGCTGGGGCCGCCCTCGAGCTGGGTGAGGAGCTGCTTTACCGCTTCGAATTCCCGGAAAAACCGGGCGCCCTGATGGCCTTCGTCAATGCCCTGCACGCCAGCTGGAATATCAGCATTTTTCATTACCGCAATCACGGAGCTGACGTGGGCCGGATCGTGGTGGGCGTGCAGGTGCCCCGTAGCGAGAGGCCGCAGTGGCAGGACTTCCTTGCCGGCCTGGGCTACCAGCACTGGGACGAAACCGATAATCCTGCCTACCGGCTGTTCCTCGGCCCCAGCACCAGCCCCCTACCGGCCCTGGCATGAACTGGCCTGGGCCAGGCAGGTTGGGGTACCCTGCGCCCATGCAGACAGGTGCCCCAGCTGAGGCGATTGAGAATCTCTCCTTACCTGCTCGGATTGAGGCGATTCTCTATCTAAAAGGCAGGCCCCTGACCCTGGCCGAACTGGCCGCCATTGCCATGGTCAGCCGCGAGGAGGCTGAGCTCGGCCTGATCACCCTGATCACTGACTACGCCCACCGTGACACCGCCCTGGAGGTGCGCCAGGAGGGCAAGTGTTACAGCCTGCAGTTGCGGGAGGGCCTGGGCGATCTGGTTCAGAACCTCTTGCCCGTCGACCTCTCCACCGCCGCCCTGCGCACCCTGGCCACAATCGCCCTCAAAAAGCGCATTCTCCAATCTGAATTGGTGGAGCTGCGTGGCTCTGGGGCCTACGACCACATCAAGGAGCTACTGGCCCAGAACTTCATCGAGCGCAAGCGCCAGAGCGACGGCCGTTCCTACTGGCTCACCCTGGGCGAAAAATTCCATCGCACCTTCGCCATCAGGGCCGAAGACCTGCAAGCTCGAACCCCCACCACATCGAAAGGCTGGCAAACCGCTGCCTAGAGTTCACCCAATTGAAGGTTTGCTCCATCCATGGAAGCTCTGAGTTTCTTGTTGCAGGTGCTGGCCCAGACCTTGAGCATCTACACCTTGGTGCTGTTGGTGCGGGTGCTGCTCAGCTGGTTCCCCAACCTTGACTGGAGCAATCCGCTGCTTTCGA
This sequence comes from Cyanobium sp. BA20m-14, assembly GCF_024346295.1. Lineage (NCBI taxonomy): Bacteria > Bacillati > Cyanobacteriota > Cyanophyceae > Synechococcales > Prochlorococcaceae > Cyanobium > Cyanobium sp. BA20m-14. The sequence goes on along the minus strand of NZ_JAGQCR010000013.1, from coordinate 10,196 downwards.
CGGTGAGCTCGATCACAGACCCCTACCTAAACGCCTTCCGGGGCCTGATTCCGCCCCTGGGCGGCCTTGACCTCTCGGCGATTCTCGCCTTTCTGGCCCTGCAGTTGGTCCAGAGCCTGCTTCAGGGTGCCAGCGTTTCGGTGCTCGGCGCCGGCTACTGAACCACTAGTGAACAACTAGTAAACAACTACTGAACCAGGGTTCGCTCCGCCAGCTCCTGTTCAAGGGGCAGGAGTTCATCATCGCTGCCGGCTCTGGTGCGCACGGGCGCGCTGAAGCCGCGGGCCTTGACATTGCGGAAGCCCAAGGGGCCTGGGGTTCCCGCCGGAACGGCCAGGCGCAGGCCAAAGGTCGAGGAACCTGGCGGCACGTCACCGATGCTGCCTACCCGGGTGCGGTTTTGGAGCACCGGCTCACCGCTCGAATCCAGGATCAGGGCAAAGACATCCGTATCCACCACGGGTTTTTGGCCCGTGTTGATCACCGTGCCGCGCAGGGCATAGCAGCTGGCTCCGGCGGGCCGCCCCAGCTCCGGCTGGGCGCCTATGTCTTCGGCGGGGCAGGGCTCGAGGCTGACCTCAGAGACCTGGAGCCCGCTGGCCCAGGCGGGGGCAGCCACCAGCCATAGGGCCAGCAGAATTGGGGCAAATACTGCTGTCAGCACGGGCCTGCCTCTGTTCACCGGCTGTCTCCACTGCCTGAGATCACGTTACGGGCAGAGCGGCTTGCCAATTTGTCCAGGTTGGCCTGGGCAACCTGATCGAGCTCCAGGCCCAATTCGGTGGCCAGCTGGGCGACGTACCAGAGCACATCCCCCAGCTCCAGCTGCAGGGCTGCGATCACCTCGGCCGAAAACTCACCGCCTTGATCGCGCAGCACCTTTTTGACCTTATCGGCCACCTCGCCGGCCTCGCCGCAGAGTCCGAGGGTGGGATAAATGGGGTTTGCGCCCGCATCCGGGTAGCAGGCGGTGGCCCGGGATCGCTGTTGATAGGTGTGAAAGTCCAACTAGGGCAGCCCGTTGCAGGCCTGGATGGTAGTTTCCAGCTGTCTGTTGGCGCCTGCATGCCCCAGCCCGATCTCATGCGACGCACCAAGATCGTGGCCACCATCGGGCCCGCCACGGAATCCCCAGAGCGGTTGCGGGAGCTGATAGCCGCTGGTGCCACTACATTTCGTCTCAATTTCTCCCACGGCGACCACAGCGACCATGCGGTTCGCATCGCCACCATCCGCCAGGTCGCAACCGAGCTGGGCATCGAGATCGGCATTCTTCAGGATCTTCAGGGGCCCAAAATTCGCTTGGGCCGATTTGCTGATGGACCCATAACTCTGGCCAAGGGAGATCGCTTCGAACTCACCTCCCGGGATGTGGCCTGCAACCTGACGATGGCAAGCGTCACCTACGCCAAATTGGCCGACGAAGTGGTGCCCGGCAGCCGCATCCTGCTCGATGACGGCAGGGTGGAGATGCTGGTTGAACAGGTCGATAAAGGCCAGCAGACCCTCCACTGCAGCGTCACCGTCGGCGGGGTGCTCTCCAACAACAAGGGGGTCAACTTCCCCGATGTGCAGCTTTCGATCCGGGCCCTCACCGACAAGGATCGGGCCGATCTCGCCTTTGGCCTGCAGCAGGGGGTCGACTGGGTGGCCCTCAGCTTTGTGCGCAATCCCTCCGACATGGTCGAGATCCGCGAGTTGATCCGCAGCCACGGCTACCAGACCCCAGTGGTGGCAAAGATCGAGAAATTTGAGGCGATCGACCAGATCGACGACATCCTGCCCCTCTGTGACGGGGTGATGGTGGCAAGGGGCGACCTCGGCGTCGAAATGCCTGCCGAGGAAGTGCCGTTGTTGCAAAAGGAGCTGATCCGCAAGGCCAACAGCCTCGGTATCCCGGTTATCACCGCCACCCAGATGCTCGATTCGATGGTGAGTTGCCCCAGGCCCACCAGGGCCGAAGTGAGCGATGTGGCCAATGCCATCCTCGACGGCACAGATGCGGTGATGCTCTCTAATGAGAGTGCGGTCGGCGACTTCCCGGTGGAGGCCGTAGCCACGATGGCCACCATTGCCAGGCGGATCGAACGCGACTACCCCCAGCGCCACCATGACAGCAACATGGCGCCCACAATTGGCAATGCGATCTGCCAGGCGGTCAGCAGCATCGCCCGCCAGCTCAACGCCGCGGCGATCCTGCCACTTACGAAGGGGGGCTCAACGGCCCGCAACGTCAGCAAGTTCCGGCCCAGCACGCCGATCTTGGCCATCACCAGTGAGGTGCAGGTGGCACGCCAGCTGCAGCTCTGCTGGGGTGTAAATCCCCTTCTGGTACCGGAGCAGAGCTCTTCCACCAGCACCTTCAGCCTCGCCATGGGCAAGGCCAGGGAGCTTGGCCTCCTCAAGGATGGCGATCTGGTGGTACAAACAGCCGGCACCCTGTCCGGGGTGAGTGGCTCCACCGACTTCATCAAGGTTGGCACCGTCTCGGCCGTGCTCTCCAAGGGGGTCGGCATCGGCAACGGCTCGGTGAGCGGCCGGGTGCGGCTTGTGGATAGTCCGGCGGCGGCCGCCGCCATCCAGACCGGTGAGATCCTGGTGGTAAGGGAGACGACGGTTGAGTACGTGGAGGCGATCCGCAAGGCAAAGGCGGTCATCGCGGAAATCGGCGGTATGGAGAGTCACGCTGCCGTGATCGCCCAGAGCACCGGGATCCCAACGATTGTGGGGGTCGCCAATGCCATCGCCAGCCTGCTTCAGGGCGAAATCGTCACCCTCGATTTGCAGCGGGGAGAGGTGCATCGAGGCGCCCGCAGCCACAACAGTGACCCCAATAGCGCCATTGTCTAAGCACTGCAGAGCGGGTTCCGGCAGCCATGGCATCCAAACTCCCAGTGCGCGAATCGGTGGGGATGGCCCTTTCCACCCTGCGCGCCAACAAGCTGCGCAGCCTGCTCACCATGCTCGGCATTGTGATCGGCAATGCTTCGGTGATAACCCTGGTGGGGGTTGGCAAGGGCGCCCAGAACCTGGCAGAGGGGCAGCTCAGCAACCTGGGCGCAAATGTGCTTTTTGTTGTGCCAGGCAACAACGACACCCGCCGCCAGGGCATTGATTTTCCCAAGACCCTGGTGTTCGAAGACGCCCAGGCCATCGCCGAGCAGGTACCCAGCGTCAAGCGGGTTGCCCCCCAGATCACCCTGAGTGAGGTTCTCCAGGCCGGTGCGGTCAGTGGCACCGCCTCTATTTCAGGGGTGACCCCTGAATTTCTGCCCGTGCGTCAATTTGAGATGGCCCAGGGGCGTTTTTTCACTGCGAGCGATCTCAATGCGGCCCGCAATGTGCTGGTGGTCGGGCCTGACCTGGGCAGCAAGATGTTCCCGGGCAAGGCCGCTGTGGGTCGCCAGCTGCGCATTCGCAACCAGCTGTTTGAAGTAATTGGCGTGCTCGAGCCCAAGGGAGCCGTATTCGGCCAGAACCAGGATGAAAACGGCTACATACCCCTCACCACGATGGTGAGCAAACTTTCAGGTCGGGATCCCACCTACGGCGTCAACCTCAACTTCATCAGTGTCGAAGCCCGCGATGAGCAGAGCACTGGGGCGGCCAGCTTCCAGATCACCAACCTGCTGCGTCAGCGGCACCGAATCCTGCGGGAAGACGACTTTGCAGTTCGCTCCCAGAAGGATGCCCTCACCATCGTGAGCACCATCACCGGCGGGCTCACCTTGATGCTGGGCGCCATTGGAGCCGTATCCCTGCTCGTGGGTGGTATCGGCATCATGAACATCATGTTGGTGTCAGTGAGCGAGCGCACCGAAGAAATCGGCTTGCGCAAAGCTTTAGGGGCCCGCAGTGGCGATGTGCTGCTGCAGTTCCTGGTGGAGTCCCTGGTGCTGGCCAGCCTGGGCGGCTTGATCGGCAGTGCGGTGGGCATCGGCACCGTGGCCTTGGTCGCCCTGGTGACCCCCCTGCCCGCGGCTATCGGCGCCAGCACCGTTCTGGGTACGGTGGTCCTTTCGGGTTCCATCGGCCTCTTCTTCGGAGTCGTGCCAGCGCGCCGGGCCGCCCAACTCGATCCGATCGTCGCCCTGCGCAGCCTCTGACAAACCGAAACAAATATAAAGAGCACAAAAGGGTGCCCTTGGTCACCAAAACTCCAAATGAGCAGTGGCTTGATGGGGCTGTTAACCGGCACCGACTTTGACTGTCCTGGCCTGCAGCTACAGAAACAGCAGTACCCGCATGGTGATCATGCGATGCGTTGGCCCCAGCGAGTTTTTTCTGGAGCGGGTGGTCTTTCCCTTCGAGCTGCTCAGTTTTGAGTGCCCCCCCACCAGCGAAGTGAAGGTCTGGACCCATGGGCTGGGCGGGCCGGAACTGCTGGAGACAATCCAGGCTGAAGAGCTCGGTATCGATATCCCAGCCGCTTCGCCCCAGGTTGACCTGGTCCAATCCGCCAGCCCATGGGAGTTCAGCTGGTCTGACGCTGTCTGAAGCGCCCTGGGCGGGTCAGCGATCGGGGACCCCAGCGCCGTTACACTCGGTAAGAAAGCGGGTCAGTTATGAATCAGCGGTGGCGTCTAATTGCTCTCTGGCTGCTGCCTTTGGCCGTGGTGGCCTTCCTCGGCTGGCAGTTGCTTGGTAACGGCGGTACGCCCCGCTTCAACCCAAATACTCCAAACGAGGCTCCTCGCAATGCGGCGGTAGCCCGCATGAGTTACGGCCGCTTCCTCGATTACGTCGATGCCGGCCGGGTGACCGCAGTTGATATCTATGACGGCGGCCGCACGGCTGTGATCGAGGCGGTGGATCCCGACCTGGACAACAGGGTGCAGCGGCTGCGGGTAGATCTGCCCGGGGTTGCCCCAGAGCTGGTGAATAACCTCAAGGAGCAGGGGATCAGCTTTGACATCCACCCGCCCAAGAGCGCCCCGCCGGTGCTCGGCCTGCTCGGCAACCTTCTCTTCCCCCTGCTGCTAATCGGCTCGCTGGTGTTCCTGGCCCGCCGGGGCAGCGGGATGCCCGGTGGCCCTGGCCAGGCAATGCAGTTTGGTAAGACCAAGGCCCGCTTCGCCATGGAGGCTGAGACGGGCGTCAAGTTTGACGACGTAGCCGGTGTGGAGGAGGCCAAGCAGGACCTGCAGGAAGTGGTGACCTTCCTCAAGACTCCGGAGAGATTCACCTCCGTGGGCGCCAAAATCCCCAAGGGTGTGCTGCTGGTTGGTCCCCCTGGCACCGGCAAAACACTTCTGGCAAAAGCGATCGCAGGGGAAGCGGGCGTGCCCTTTTTCTCCCTCTCCGGATCTGAATTCGTCGAGATGTTTGTGGGCGTCGGCGCCAGCCGGGTGCGGGACCTGTTCAAGCGGGCCAAGGAGAACAGCCCCTGTTTGATCTTCATCGATGAGATCGATGCGGTCGGCCGTCAACGCGGTGCCGGTGTGGGCGGTGGAAACGACGAGCGAGAGCAGACCCTCAACCAGCTGCTCACCGAGATGGATGGCTTTGAAGGCAACAGCGGCATCATCATCATTGCCGCCACGAACCGGGCCGATGTGCTGGATTCCGCCCTGCTGCGCCCGGGTCGCTTCGATCGCCAGGTGCAGGTTGACGTGCCGGATATCAAGGGCCGGCTTTCAGTGCTGAAGGTGCACAGCCGCAACAAGGTTTTGGCGGCAGATGTGAGCCTCGAGGCAATTGCCCGCCGAACTCCAGGATTTTCCGGTGCGGATCTGGCCAACTTGCTCAATGAGGCCGCAATTCTCACCGCCCGTCGTCGCAAGGAGGCCACCGGCTTGGCCGAAATCGACGATGCCGTCGACAGGGTCATCGCCGGCATGGAGGGCAAACCCCTAACCGACGGACGCAGTAAGCGTCTGATCGCCTATCACGAGGTGGGCCATGCCCTGGTGGGCACCCTGGTGCAGGCCCACGATCCGGTCCAGAAGGTCACCCTGATTCCCCGCGGCCAGGCCCAAGGCCTCACCTGGTTTGCACCTGATGAAGAGCAGATGCTCGTCAGCAGAGCCCAGCTCAGGGCCCGAATTATGGGGGCCCTGGGTGGTAGGGCGGCAGAAGAGGTTGTCTTCGGCCATGCTGAAGTCACAACCGGCGCCGGCGGGGACATCCAGCAGGTGGCCTCGATCGCCCGCCAGATGGTGACTCGCTTCGGCATGAGTGACCTGGGCCAGGTGTCCTTTGAAGCCGGCAACCAGGAGGTATTCCTGGGGCGGGACCTGATGACCCGCAGCGATGGCTCTGATCGGCTGGCCAGCAAAATTGATGATGCCGTGCGGCAAATTGTTCAATCTTGCTATATCGATACCGTGAAGCTTGTTGCCGCCCAGCGCAGCTGCATGGATCGGATGGTTGAGTTGCTGATCGAAAAGGAAACCCTCGATGGCGAGGAATTTCGAACCATCGTGGCCGAATTCGCCCAGATTCCTGAAAAGGAACGCTACTCACCCCTACTCGCAGACATCAGCCCCGACGCTCCAGTGGTAGAAGCAGCCCAGGCCTGAGCCTGGGCCCTAGAGAGATCAGAGCTCCTCCTCAACATCGGGAGTGATCGTGCAATCGGCCAGGGGATAGCTCACGCATAAAAGTGCGTAGCCGGCGCCGATTTGGTCGTCGTCTAGGAAACTCTGATCGCTCTGATCAACCGCGCCTGAGCTCACCTTGCCTGCACAGGTGCTGCAGGCCCCAGCCCGGCAGGAGAAGGCCAGATCAATGCCCTGCTCCTCGGCCGCATCGAGGATGTAGGTGTCATCGGCGCAGGGGAAGCTGGCGCCGGTGCTCAGGGTGATTGTGTAGGTCGCCATGGGGAGGTCAAATTCAAACCTCAATTCCAGACGGATCGCCGCCGAATTGGGGTGATCCTCGCTACCGAGGCAGGGTTGATGTCCAAATTCAAACCCCCCTGCTCCCAGGCCTGGCCTAGCTGGTTTCAGACCGGGCGAACTGGGCGCTTCTCGATCACCTTGTCGATCAGCCCGTAACTGACAGCCTCGGCCGGTGACATGAAAAAGTCCCGGTCGGTATCCTCCTCGATTCGGCTCAGGGGTTGGTCGGTGCGGTCGGCCAGCTCCTGGTTGAGTTTCTTTTTGAGGTAGAGGATTTCGTCGGCCTGGATGCGGATGTCGCTGGCCTGACCCCGGGCACCGCCTAGGGGCTGGTGGATCATGATCCGCGAATGGGTAAGGCTGCTGCGCTTGCCCTTGCTGCCGGCACAGAGCAGGAAGGCACCCATGGAGGCGGCTAGGCCAACACAAACTGTCTGCACATCGGGCTTGATATGCTGCATTGTATCAAATATTCCGAGGCCATCATATACAGAGCCGCCGGGGGAGTTGATGTACATAAATATGTCCTTATCGGGATCTTCAGCCTCTAGAAATAGAAGCTGGGCCACCACCCTGTTCGCCGATTCAGACGTTACGGGCTCGCCCAGGAAAATGATGCGCTCCCGCAATAGCCGGGAATAGATGTCGAACGCCCGTTCTCCCCGGCCCGACTCTTCAATCACGATCGGGATCATGGAGCAGCTGTTGAAACAGGGTTCGATCCTACTGAGCCTGGGCAGCTAGGGTCGACCCACCCCGAGCCTGATTTCGCGTGAGCGCAGCCCTCACCGTTGCCGACAGCAAGCGCGCATTCCACAGCGCCTTCCCCTACGTGATCGCGCCCCTCTACAGGCGGATGGTGGATGAGCTGCTGGTCGAACTCCACCTGCTTAGTCGCCAGGCTGGCTTCCGCAGCGATCCCCTCTTTGCCGCAGGGCTGGTGCAGGTTTTTGACGGTTTTTCGAAGGGCTATCGCCCGGATGCCCACCGGGAGCTCCTGCTCAGCGCCATCTGCAGCGCCTCAGGTTTTGACTCCCAGTCCATGCGCCAGCAGCGCGATGCGGCCATTGCTGCCATGGGCAGTCACAGCGTTGAGGAGGTGCAGCAATGGATCGAGCAGGCCGGTGCCGGAGCTCCCGAGCCTGTGGCGGCAGCCTTAGCAGGTATCCGCCGCCCAGACTTCCACTATTCACGGCTGATGGCCGTGGGCTTGCTGAGCCTGCTGGAGCAAGCCCAGGGAGCCGATGCCATGGATCCCTCCGCACTGCGCAGCTATGCCCACGACCTAGGCAGTGCCCTGGGCCTGCTCAAGGATCGTCTCGATAAAGATCTCAGTCTCTATGCCGCAAATCTGGAAAAGATGGTCCAGGCGGTGGAGCTGATGGAAGAAACCGTTGCCGCCGAGCGGCGCAAACGGGAGCGGCAACAACAGCCCTCCCCCGGCGATGGGGCGCCTAGCGAACCGGCCGGCGAGCCTGCTGCAGCTGAAGCCGCCCCATCAGCTGGCTGAGGGGAGAGGCCAGGGCGCGGCCTCGGCCGGCCGGCTGAAAAGCGACCAGATCGAGCTGGCCCGATTGCTGCAGCGGCAACGGCAGCTCCGTTGGCAGCAGGCCAAGCCGGGCCAGCGCCTGGGGTCGGGCCCGCAGCACCATCGCAGCAGCCATTTCTGGACTGGTCAGGGTCGGGCTGGTCAGGGCTGGGCCGCTCTGGGACACCTTGGGCAATGGTTGGGCCAGAAGCGGAGGTTGGGGCCCCAGAAACAGCAGCAAGCGGGGTGGACCGCTGGAGGGCAGCAGCCAGCGCCAGCCCCCCACTACCTGGTTGTCCTGGCGACGCCAGGATGTGGCGGGCAGGGTGGGGGAACCCGAGGAGGTAGCTTCCAGGCCCTGGGTTTGGATCGCCGGCACCAGGGTGCTCAGCAGCTGGGTCCAGGGCTTGCGGTCTGCCCCAACCTGGAGTTCGAGCTCCAGGCTCGCCTGGAAGGGCCCCTTGGACACGGGCCGAAGCCGCAAGGCAAAAGGAGCCGAACCAAGCAGGGCCAACTGACCTTCGCCGATCCCGTAGCGGGCGGCCAACGGTTCCCGAATCAGCTGACGGCTGAGCAGACCCTGCAAAACTCCCTCCAAGGCCGGCCCCCGCCACTCCAACAGCAGGTCCGCCGGCAGCGGCTCCAGCCCAGGCAGGGGAGCAAGCCTTCCCGGCCGGGCCAGGATGCCACCGGTCGAGCTCGCCTCACCCTCCATGGAGAGATTCGAGTCCTGGAGACTGAGGCTCAAGCATCCCTCCTGGAACCGTTGCAGTAAGGGGGCCATGGGCCCAGCCAGCAAACCCAGGCCCAGGGGCGACCAGAACACGGCCTGTTCCTGCTGGAGGCGCTGCAGGCAGCGCTGCTCCAGGCCCCGGGGCTGGCGTCCCGACAACTTGAGCTGGTCCTGCAGCAGTCGCTGGGAGAGGGGGTCTGGCGCCACCACCACCAGATCGTCTACCCGCAGGCCAAGGGGGGGCAGGGGCTGGGCGCTGGGGGCGGCAAATGCCAGGTAGGGGCCACCATCCCCATCTCGCCCCCAAAACTGCCACCAGATTCGGCGCTGCTGGCGCCAGATCCTCTCCGCCAAGGGGCTGCCGAGCCTTTGGCTCCACAGGGCGGGAATGGCTCGCTGGGGCGAGGCAGGAAAACTCTGCAATAGGGCTGTCTGGGGCAGCAGCCGCGCCAAACCCAGGGCCCGGGGGCGGGGCCACCGCCACAGCAGCAGGCCAGGAACCAGCACCAGCAGGGCGGTCAGGGCTGCGGTGCGCCTCATGGCCCCACCCCATAGAGCGTGGTGCGTCGGCGCACGGGACGTCCCAGGCTGCGGGCAGCGGTCTCCAGGGCCTGCGGCGACTGGAATGTGCCGCCGGTGGCGCCCGCCATGGTGGTGATGTGCTCCTCCATCAGGGTGCCGCCCAGGTCATTGCACCCCCAGCGCAGGGCTTCGGTGGCCCCAGCCAGGGTCAGCTTCACCCAGCTGGGCTGGTGGTTGCGGAACCATGGCCCCAAAAGGATCCTGGCCTGGGCGGTCAGCCGCAACATCGCCGCTCGCTCTGGCTGGTCCCGGGAGACCCGGGCCCGCAGGGCGGCCGGTGCCGCCGCACCGACGAAGGGCAGCAGTACAAATTCGCTGAACCCAGCCTGTTCATTTTTCCAGGCATGGCTTTGCAGGGCCACCAGGGTGAGCAGGTGGGCGACGAGATCGGCGGGTGACTCGATGTGTCCCGCCATCAGAGTGCTGGTGGCGGCTAAACCGCACCGATGCACCTGCAGCATCACGGCAACCAAGGCACGAGCCGAGAGCTTCTCGGGGCAAAGGACCCGCC